>DATCZX010000132.1:0-16771 GCA_036525695.1 Gammaproteobacteria bacterium
TCTCCCTGTTTAGTCGATTCCCTGGCCGATCCGACCCCACTCACCGATATTGAGCCAGATCAGGAACGCCTTGCCGACCAGGTTCGCCTCGGGTACCGCACCCCAGAAGCGGCTGTCGTTGCTGTTGTCGCGGTTGTCGCCCATGACGAAGTAATGGCCTGGCGGCACCACGTATTCACCCTCGACCGACGGCTGGCGCGGGCAGACCAGGACCTGGTGCGCCACCGCGCCGAGCCGCTCGGTGCGCTGCTCGGCGGGACCGTTGTCGTAGCCGCAGCGCACCGTATCGTTGCTGCCGGCCGGCTGCTGCTCGACCCGTTCGCCGTTGACGTAGACCTGCTTGTCGACGTAGGTGACGCGATCCCCGGGCAGGCCGACGACGCGCTTAATATAGTCGATCGACGGATCGCGCGGGTAGCGGAACACCACCACGTCGCCGCGCTCCGGCGTGCCCAGTGCGACGAACCGGGTGTTCAGCACCGGCAGGCGCAGGCCGTAGGCGTACTTGTTGACCAGGATGAAGTCGCCGACCAGCAGCGTCGGCAGCATCGACCCCGAGGGGATGCGGAACGGCTCGACCAGGAACGAGCGCAGCAGCAGCACCGCGAGGATGATCGGGAAGAACGAGCGCGCGTACTCGACGACCAGCGGCTCCTTCGGCTGCGGCAGCGCGTCCGCCTCGGATACCGCGGCGTCTTCGCGCCCCCCGGCACGGGCGAGGCGCGCGGGCCGCCACCAGACCACGTCGAGCAGCCAGATGCCCCCGGTCAGCGCGGTCGCCAGCACCAGCAGCAGCGGGAAATTCACTTCCATCGATCCAGGCCCTCCGCCGGCTACTTCTTGCCCACCTGCAGCACCGCCATGAAGGCGTCCTGCGGGATCTCGACCTTGCCGAACTGCTTCATGCGCTTCTTGCCGGCCTTCTGCTTCTCCAGCAGCTTGCGCTTGCGCGTGGCGTCACCGCCGTAGCACTTCGCGGTGACGTCCTTGCGCATCGCGCTGACCGTCGAGCGGGCGATCACCTGGCCGCCGATCGCGGCCTGGATCGCGACCGCGAACATCTGCCGCGGGATGATCTCGCGCAGCCGCTCGCACAGCTCGCGACCGCGCACGTAGGCCGCCTCGCGGTGCACGATGGTCGACAGCGCGTCGACCCGGTCGCCGTTGATCAGCAGCTCGAGCTTGACCAGGTTGGCCGGCTGGAAGCGCAGGAACTCGTAGTCGAACGAGGCGTAACCGCGGCTGGCCGACTTCAGCCGGTCGAAGAAGTCGAGCACCACCTCGTTCATCGGCAACTCGTAGTCGAGCGCCACCTGGCCGCCGAGGTACTGCAGCCGCGACTGCACCCCGCGCTTCTCGACGCACAGCCCGATCACCGCGCCGAGGTGCTCCTGCGGCACCAGGATCGAGGCGCGGATGATCGGCTCGCGGATCTCCTCGAGCTGGTTCGGCGCCGGCAGGTCGGCCGGGTTGTCGACGTGCAGCAGTTCGCCCGCGGTGGTCAGCACCTCGTAGACCACGGTCGGTGCCGTGGTGATCAGGTCGATGTCGTACTCGCGCTCGAGCCGCTGCTGGACGATCTCCATGTGCAGCATGCCGAGGAAACCGCAGCGGAAGCCGAAACCCAGCGCCTGCGAGGTCTCCGGCTCGAAGAACAGCGCGGCGTCGTTCAGGCGCAGCTTGCGCAGCGCCTCGCGGAAGTCCTCGTAGGCATCGGTGTCGGTCGGGTAGAGCCCGGCGAAGACCCGCGGCTGCACCTGCTTGAACCCTGGCAGCGGACGCGTCGCGGGGCGCTCGGTGTTGGTCAGCGTGTCGCCGACCGGGGCCCCGTCGATCTCCTTGATCCCGGCGATGACGAAGCCGACCTCGCCGGTCGCCAGGCGCTCCAGCTCGACCTGCTTCGGGGTGAAGATGCCGAGCTTCTCGACCTGGTGGTCGCGCCCGGTCGACATCACCCGCAGCTTCTGCTTGACCCGCAGTTCGCCGTGGACCACCCGCACCAGCGAGATCACGCCGACGTAGGAGTCGAACCAGGAGTCGATGATCAGCGCCTGCAGCGGCGCGTCCGGGTCGCCGACCGGCGGCGGGATGCGCCGCACCAGCTCCTCGAGCAGGTCGGGCACGCCGAGCCCGGTCTTGGCGCTGACCGCCAGCGCGTTCTCGGCCTCGATGCCGATGATCTCCTCGATCTGGCGCACCACCCGCGCCGGCTCCGCCGACGGCAGGTCGATCTTGTTCAGCACCGGGACCACCTCGAGCCCCTGGTCGATCGCGGTGTAGCAGTTGGCCACGCTCTGCGCCTCGACCCCCTGCGCCGCGTCGACCACCAGCAGCGCCCCCTCGCAGGCCGCCAGCGAGCGCGACACCTCGTAGGAGAAGTCGACGTGACCCGGGGTGTCGATGAAGTTGAGCTGGTAGACCCGGCCGTCGCGCGCGGTGTAGCGCAGCGTCACGCTCTGCGCCTTGATCGTGATGCCGCGCTCGCGCTCGATGTCCATCGAGTCGAGCACCTGCTCGGCCATCTCGCGGTCGGCGAGCCCGCCGCACAGCTGGATGAAGCGGTCGGCCAGCGTCGACTTGCCGTGGTCGATGTGCGCGATGATCGAGAAGTTGCGGATCTGTTGCATCTGCCACTCCGGGCAGGAAATCACCCGGGGATTAATGTTCAGGGCGCTGGGCAGCGCTCAAACGCCACCCAACGCCCTGATTCGGAATGGATTTTACGGGCGCGGAGTATACCGCAAATCAGCCTGGCCCGAAATAGCGGGTCAGCGCCTCGAGGTCCAGCGCGTGGCGGCAGAGCACCCGCTCGCCGGCGAGCAGCACCGGGATCTCGGTGCCGAAGCGGGCCTCGAGTGCCGGGTCGTCAGCGACGTCGACCCACTCCACCGTGCAGCCGTGCTGCGCCGCCAGCGGCAGCACGGCGGCGTACATCGCCTCGCACAGCTCGCAGTAGTCGCGGCCGTACAGCGTCAGCGTCATCCGCCCTCGCCGTCGAGACGCAGCGCCAGCCACAGCGGCCCGTTGCGGCGCTGGATCCGCAGCGCGACCGACTTGCCGGCCGGCAGGGAGTCGATCAGCCCGGCGAACTGCTCCGGATCGCTGACCGCCTGCTGGTTGACCATCACGATCACGTCGCCCTCGCGGACCCCGGCGCGCGCCGCCGGCCCGTCCTCGACCGACTCGACCAGCACCCCGCCCTCGGCCAGCTCGAGCGCCTCGCGCAGCGCGTCCGGCACCGCCGTGGCCTTGACCCCGAGGCGCTTCTCCGCGACGCTCTGGACCTCCGGTTCCACCGCCTGGGCCAGCTCCTCGTCGGAAGGCAGCTCGCCGATCGTGACCTTCAGCGTGCGCTCCTTGCCCTCGCGCATCACCACCACCTCGACCTCCTTGCCGGCGCGCACGCGCCCGACCAGCGCGGGCAGGCTGGCGGAGTCGGCGACCTCGCGGCCGTCGAAGCGGATCACCACGTCCCCGGACATGAACCCGGCCGCCGCCGCGGGGCTGTCGTCGAGCACCTTGGACACCAGCGCCCCCTGCGGCTTGCTCATGCCGAAGGCCTCGGCCAGCTCGCGGGTCACGTCCTGGATCAGGATGCCGAGCCAGCCGCGGCTGACGCGACCCGAGCTCTTCAGCTGCTCGACCACGTCCATCACCACGTTGACCGGGATCGCGAACGACAGGCCCATGAAACCGCCGGTGCGGCTGTAGATCTGCGAGTTGATCCCGACCACCTCGCCGTCCAGGTTGAACAGCGGCCCGCCCGAGTTGCCCGGGTTGATGGCGACGTCGGTCTGGATGAACGGCACGTAGTTCTCGCGCGGCAGGCTGCGCCCCTTCGCGCTGACGATGCCGGCGGTGACCGAGTAGTCGAAGCCGAACGGCGAACCGATCGCCAGCACCCAGGCCCCGACCTTGAGCTTGTCGGAATCGCCGAGCTTGACCACCGGCAGGTCGTCGGCCTCGATCTTCAGCAGCGCCACGTCGCTGCGCGGATCGCTGCCGATCACCTTGGCGACCAGCTGGCGGCGGTCGCTCAGGCGCACGATGATCTCCTCGGCGTCGCGGATCACGTGCGCGTTGGTGACCACGTAGCCGTCGCTGGAGAGGATCAGGCCCGAGCCGAGCGACTGGGTCTCGTGCTCCGGGATGCTGCCGCCCTCGCCCTCCTCGCCGAAGAAGTGGCGGAACAGGTCACCGAACGGGGTGCCCTCGGGCAGCTCCGGCAGGTTCGGCGGGCGCTGCATGCGCTGCCGCTCGGCGATCTTCTGCTTGGTGCTGATGTTGACCACCGCCGGGCTGTGCTGCTCGACCAGGCCGGTGAAATCGGGGAGGTTGATCGCCGCCTGCAGCGGGGCTGCCGCCAGCAGGGCCAGCAGCAGGCCGCTGACAGCGGCACGGGCGACTCGCATGGTCATCTGCGTCATCTCGGGTTTCCTTGAAGATTCTGAAGAGAACGATGGACGACCGGGCGGATCAACCGTCGGCGTCCTCCAGCAACCTGGCCCCCGCGCTGGCGGCATCGACCGCCGCCAGGCGGCGGCGCGCCACGCGCAATCCGCACCACAGGCCGGCCAGCCCCCCGGCCAGGGCGTAGCCCTCGCCGCCGAGGCCGGCCACGCGCGCCAGCGCGTCGGCCAGCACGGCCCCGCTCAGCAGCAGGGCCAGCGGCAGGCCGTAGAGCCACAGCGCGCCGCTCAGCAGGGCCGTCTCCGACACCCCGACCCGGACCCGCTCGCCGGGGGCGTGGCGGCGTCCGCTGGCCAGTTCCAGGCGCACCGGGCGGCGGCCGAGGACCTCGCCGAGCAGCGCGGTGCCGCAGCCGCTGCTGGCCGCGCAACCGCCGCAGCCGGTCTCGCGCTCGGCCTCGACGGTGACCCGCCCGGGCGCCTGCGCGATCACCACGGCGTGCCGCTCGATCACTGCGCCGTGCCCGGCGCGGGGACCACCGCGCCGCCGATCTGGCGCACCGTCGCCATCGGCACGTCGCCGACGACGACGATCTGGTGCCCGGCGTGCACCCGGGCGTAGGTGCTCACGGCCCCCATCCGCCCGGCGCCGGAGAGCGGGCTCTCGCTGCCGGTGGGCTCGACGTAGACCGACACGGTGGCCAGGCCGTCGCTGAACACCAGGTGATCGACGCTGGCATCCCCCTGCTGCATCGGGTAGCTGCGGTACGCCGCGATGCCGAAGCCCGCGGGCAACTCGGCGACGTGCCAGCGCCGCACCGCCGCCGCCACGGGGGTCTCGGCATGGCCGATGGCGGCACGCGCCCGCTGCTTGCGCTGCTTGATCGACTCCATCCACTGCGGGTCCGCGCTCTCCTGCAGGGTCAGCTCGGTGAACAGGATCTGCTCCAGCACCTCGCCGCTGTCGCCGAGCAGTTCCGACTTCAGCGGCAACCCCGATTGTTCGTCGACCAGCAGGCGGTAACCGTAGCGCAGCTGGTCGCGCGGCCGGATCGCCAGCTCGCGCGCGACCCGGCCGGCGACCCGCGCCTCGCCGCCGAGCACCAGCGAGTAGTGCTCGCCCAGGCGGTCGACGTCAGCGATGCGGCTGGCCGGGAACGCGGTGCGCGCGGTCGACCGGTCGAGCCAGACGGGGGGCTGGTCGCCGAGGATGCAGACCGCGGAATCGCCGTCGCGGACCATCTCGCGCTGGCTGCCGTCGAGCGAGAGCAGGTGTTCGCGCTCGCCGTTGGCGTCGACCTGGTGCACCACCTGCATCGTCTCCAGCTGGCCGGCGCGCGAGTAGACGAAGCGCCCGGCGTAGTTCAGCTCCTGCACCGAGGACGCCATCCGCAGCAGCCAGGCCGTCGGCTCGCCGCCCGGGCTGGCCGCGGCGGCCAGTGGCAGCCACAGCCATGCGCTCAGCAGCGTCAGCAGGCGGGTCATCAGCGTGCCGACTGCGCCTGGCTGTCCTGGCTCACCACGCGCACGTAGGGGAGCATCCCCTGCATCGGCCGCGACGAGGTGATCTCGCTGTGCCGCAGCAGGTAGCGGGCGATCCGTTCCTGGTCGAGCCGCTCGCTGACCGGCTGCGCCGGCAACGCCGGCGTCACCTGGGCGGCCACCCCCGCCAGCGCCGGCGCCGACGACTCGGGCACCTGCACCAGGCGGACGCCGAAGATCGCCAGCGCGGCGACCGAGGCGGCGAGCGCCAGGCCGGCGGCCGGCTTCAGCCACGGCTGCGCATCCCCGCCCGCCGCTGCCGGGGCGACCTCGTCGGGCAGGCTGTCGCCGATCGCCGCGGCGACCCGCACGGGCAGGTCCGGGTCGAAGCGCTCGGGGACACCGCGGCGCAGCGCGGTGCCGATCAGGTGGTAGCGGGTCCACGCCGCCCGCAGCGCCGGGTCCCCGGTCAACTCGCCGAGCAGCCGTTCGGCAGCCGGGCCCGCCAGCTCGCCGTCGAGGAACGCGGAGAGTTGCTGTTGTCTGTCGTCTGCCATCACCTAGTCTCCTGTCCCCGGCTCAGTGCAACAGTGGCTCGAGTTTCTGGTTGATCGCCTCGCGGGCCCGGAAGATGCGCGAACGCACCGTGCCTACCGGGCAGTTCATCGCCTGGGCGATCTCTTCGTAGCTCATGCCCTCGAGCTCGCGCAGCGTGATCGCCGTGCGCAGGTCCTCGGGCAGGTCGTCGATGGCCCGGAACACCGTTGCCTCGATCTCGTCGCGCAGCAGCAGGTTCTCGGGCGTCGCGATCTCTTTCAGCGTCAGCTGGCTCGGGCCTTCGTCGAGCTGGTCGATCGGCTGCAGGTCGATGTCGGTGTGCTGCGGCCGCCGGCTCTGCGCCACCAGGTAGTTCTTCGCCGTGTTGATGGCGATCCGGTACAGCCAGGTGTAGAAGGCGCTGTCGCCGCGGAACTTGCCGATGGCACGGTACGCCTTCAGGAACGCCTCCTGGGACACGTCCCTGGCCTCACTCGGATCGGACACGTAGCGAGCCACCAACTTCACCACCTTGTACTGGTACTTGAGCACCAGGATGTCGAACGCCTGGCGTTCACCGCGCTGCACCCGCTTGACCAGTTCCAGATCGACCTGACGATCGCCCATCCGGGCCGTCTCCATGGTATCCGGAGGCTTTCCTGGCGCGCTGCATGGTAGACAACGCCCGCTCCGGTTAGTTTCGTCGGCCAGTCGCTGGCCAGCGTGCTAAGATTTTGCCTGTTTAACGCAATACGGCACCCCCCCCGGGCGCCGCCCGCGCAACCTTACCCCACGGCGTTCTGGCCCACAACCGAGATGCCCGCACCCAGGCGCTTCGACGTCCTCGTGATCGGCAGCGGTGCGGCCGGGCTGACGCTCGCGCTGCAGCTGGCCGGCCGCGCCCGGGTCGCGGTGCTGGCCAAGGGGCCGCTCGGCGAGTGCTCGACCCGCTACGCCCAGGGGGGTGTCGCCGCGGTCCTCGACCGCAACGACTCGGTCACCGCGCACGTCGCCGACACCCTCGACGCCGGCGCCGGCCTGTGCGACGAGGCCGCGGTGCGTTTCACCGTCGAGCGCTCGGCGGCGGCGATCGACTGGCTGATCGATCTCGGGGTCCCGTTCACCCGCGAGAGCGACGCCAGCGGCCGGATCACCTACCACCTGACCCGGGAGGGCGGGCACAGCCACCGCCGGGTGATCCACGCCGCCGACTACACCGGGCGCAGCATCGAGGAGACACTGCTCGAGCACGCGCGGCAGGCCCGGCACGTGACGCTGTTCGAGAACCACCTCGCGGTGGACCTGGTGCTGGCCGACGGGGAGGCGGGCCGCCGCTGCGTCGGGGCCTACGTGCTGGACCGCCAGCGCGAGCGGGTCGAGGCGTTCGCCGCGCGTTTCGTGGTGCTGGCCAGCGGCGGGGCGAGCAAGGTCTACCTCTACACCAGCAACCCGGACGGTGCCACCGGTGACGGCATCGCGATGGCCTGGCGCGCCGGCTGCCGGGTGGCGAACCTGGAATTCAACCAGTTCCACCCGACCTGCCTGTTCCACCCGGAAGCCAAGTCGTTCCTGGTCACCGAGGCGGTACGCGGCGAGGGGGGCCGGCTGCTGCTGCCCGACGGCACCCGCTTCATGCCGGCGTTCGACCCGCGGGCGGAACTCGCGCCGCGCGACATCGTCGCGCGCGCCATCGACCACGAGATCAAGCGCCTCGGCATCGACTGCGTGCAACTCGACATCAGCCACCAGCCCGCCGACTTCGTCCGCGAGCACTTCCCCACGGTCTACCAGCGCTGCCTGGAGTTAGGCATCGATATCACCCGCGAACCGATCCCGGTGGTCCCGGCAGCGCACTACACCTGCGGCGGCGTGGTCACCGACCTGCGCGGGCGCAGCGACGTCGCCCACCTCTACGCGATCGGCGAGACCGCCTGCACCGGCCTCCACGGCGCCAACCGGATGGCCAGCAACTCGCTGCTCGAGTGCCTGGTGTTCGGCAGCGCCGCCGCGGCCGACATCGCCGCGCTGCTGCCGCGGGTCGCGGCGCCCGCTGACCCGGCAGCGTGGGACGAGAGCCGGGTCACCGACTCCGACGAGGAGGTGGTGGTCGCGCACAACTGGGACGAGCTGCGCCGCTTCATGTGGGACTACGTCGGCATCGTGCGCACCGACAAGCGGCTGGCGCGGGCCAAGCGGCGCGTCGACCTGCTGCTGGGCGAGATCGCCGAGTACTACGGCCACTTCCGCGTCAGCAACGACCTGCTCGAGCTGCGCAACCTGGCCGTGGTCGCGGACCTGATCATCCGCTCGGCCCAGGCGCGCAAGGAGAGCCGCGGGCTGCACTTCACCCTCGACTACCCGGAACTCTCCAGCGCCGCGCCGCCGCGCCCGACCGTGCTGGTGCCCGGGAACCTGCCGGCACGCAGCTTCGCCGCCGGCGCCGCCTGAACGGCGACCGGCCCGCGCCTCCCGCCCCCGGCTCACCCCGCGGTTGCGCGCAGCGCCCGCCGCAGGGCCGCGTGCTCGGCGGCGGGCAGGGCATCGTGGAACAGCGCCAGCCGGACCCGGCGCCCGTCGTCCGCGCGCCAGCGCAGGATCACCAGCCAGGGATGGCACAGCCCTCCGGGTAGCAGGCTGGCCGGCACCGTGCGCCCGTCGCGGCCGACCAGCAGCCACTGCCCGTCGGCCCGGCAGACCAGCTCGCGCCAGCGCAGGGGACGGGTAGCGAACCAGCAGCTGAGCAGCAGCGCCGCGGCGAGGGCGACCTGCCAGGAGCCGGGCCACGGCAGCAGGCCGAGTGCCAGCAACCCGGCCGCGTGGCTGGCCAGCGCCAGTCGCAGCGCGGTCGGCGAGGCGACCGGGGCCAGCCTAAGTGCTGGCGCGGATCGCGGCGATGAGGGGGATGAATTCCTTTTCATCCTCGCCCGGGGTCTCGTGGCCCATCAGCCAGCCGAGCAGCTGCTGGTCGCCGGTCTCGAGCAGGCGCTCGAAGGTGGCACGCCCCGGCTCGTCGAGGGCGTCGTAACCGTGCTCGAGGAACGCCATCAGCAGCAGGTCGAGCTCGAGCATGCCGCGGCGGCAGCTCCAGGCCAGCCGCGAGCGCGCCTCGTCCATGCCGCGCGGCGCCTCAGATCGCCTTCTTCAGCATCAACTGCTTGATGTGGCCGATCGCCTTGGTCGGGTTGAGCCCCTTCGGGCAGACCTCGACGCAGTTCATGATGGTGTGGCAGCGGAACAGCTTGTACGGGCCCTCGAGGTCGTCGAGGCGCTCGTCGGTGGCCTGGTCGCGGCTGTCGGCGAGGAAGCGCCACGCCTGCAGCAGGGCCTGCGGGCCGAGGTACTTGTCCGGGTTCCACCAGAACGACGGGCACATGGTCGAGCAGCAGCCGCACATGATGCACTCGTACAGGCCGTCGAGCTTGTCGCGCTCCTCGGGGCTCTGCAGGTGCTCGATCTCCGGCTCGGGGTCGCGGTTGATCAGGTACGGCTTGACCGCGCGGTACTGCTTGTAGAAGGTCGACATGTCGACCACCAGGTCGCGGATCACCGGCAGCCCCGCCACCGGGCGGATCTCGACCGGCTCGCTGAGGTCGGCCAGCTTGGTCAGGCAGGCCAGGCGCGAGCGGCCGTTGATGTTCATCGCGTCGGAACCGCACACGCCCTCGCCGCAGGAGTGGCGGAAGCTCAGCGACTCGTCTTTCGCCTTGATCTTGATCAGGGCCTCGCGGACCACCATGTCGGAGCCGATCTCCGGCATGTCGTACTCCTGCATGTACGGCTCGCGATCGGTTTCCGGGTTGTAGCGGTAGATTCTGAAGCGCATGGTTTCCGACTCTCGCTGGTGGGGTTGACGCCCGCTCCGGGCGGGCGGCCCGGGTTCAGTAGACCCGCTTCTTCGGCGGGAAGCTCTCGACCGTCAGCGGCTGGGTGCGCACCGGCTTGTATTCCAGCTTGCGCCCCTCGCGCAGGTAGAGCGAATGCTTCATCCAGTTCTCGTCGTCGCGCTCGGGGAAATCGACCCGCGAGTGCGCGCCGCGGCTCTCCTGGCGGGCGTGCGCGGAGATCACCGTGGCCAGCGCGATGTCGGCCAGGTTCTCCAGTTCCAGCGCCTCGATGCGCGCGGTGTTGTACACCTTGCTCTGGTCGTTGAGCCGCACTTCCTTGATCCGCTCGACGATCTCGCCGACCTTCTGCACCCCCTCGGCCAGCGTCGCCTCGTCGCGGTAGACGCCGCAGAAACGCTCCATCGCGCTCTTGAGCTCGTTGCGCAGCGTGTAGACCGACGGGCCCTCGCCGGTCAGTTCCCAGCGCGCCAGGCGCGCCTCGACCTGCTCCAGCGCGGGCTGCGGCAGGTCGCGGTGGACCGGGTTGGCCTGGACGTACTGGATCATGTGCTCGGCGGCGGCACGCCCGAAGACGACGATGTCGAGCAGCGAGTTGCCGCCGAGGCGGTTGGCCCCGTGCACCGAGACGCAGGCGCACTCGCCGGCGGCGTAGAGGCCCGGCACCACGGCCTCGCTACCCTTCTTCTTGCCGACCGAGACCACCTCGCCGGAGCGGTTGGTCGGGATGCCGCCCATCACGTAGTGGGCGGTCGGGTAGATCGGGATCGGGTCGGTGATCGGGTCCTTGTGCAGGAACGTGATGCAGGTGTCGCGGATGCCGGGCAGCCGCTTCATGATCACGTCGGCACCGAGGTGGTCGAGCTTCAGGAACACGTGGTCGGCGTCGGCGCCGCAGCCGCGCCCCTCCTTGACCTCGGTGTAGATCGCACGACTGACGACGTCGCGGCTGGCCAGGTCCTTGGCGTTCGGCGCGTAGCGCTCCATGAAGCGCTCGCCGTCCTTGTTCACCAGGTAGCCGCCCTCGCCGCGGCAGCCCTCGGTCAGCAGCAGGCCGCGCCCGGCGATGCCGGTCGGGTGGAACTGGAAGAACTCCATGTCCTGCAGCGGGATGCCGGCGCGCAGCGCCATCGCCATGCCGTCGCCGGTGTTGATGTGCGCGTTGGTGTTGGTCTTGTACATCTGCCCGCAGCCGCCGGTGGCGAGCAGCGTGGCCTTGGCCTCGATCACCAGCGGCTCGCCGCTCTCGATCTCGATCAC
This sequence comes from Gammaproteobacteria bacterium, assembly GCA_036525695.1. Lineage (GTDB taxonomy): Bacteria > Pseudomonadota > Gammaproteobacteria > QNFN01 > QNFN01 > DATCZX01. The sequence continues at coordinate 11,531 of DATCZX010000132.1, forward strand.
CAGCGCGCCGGTGACGACGCCGTCGGCATCGCGCAGCAGGTCGATGGCGAAGTACTCGTCGAAGAAGTGGCTGTTGGCGGCGATGTTCTGCTGGTACAGCGAGTGCAGCATCGCGTGGCCGGTGCGGTCCGCCGCGGCGCAGGTGCGCGCGGCCTGGTCGCCACCGAAGTTCTGGCTCTGGCCGCCGAACGGGCGCTGGTAGATGCGGCCCTTGTCGGTGCGCGAGAAGGGCACGCCGAAGTGCTCGAGCTCGTAGACGATCTTCGGCGCGACGCGGCACATGTACTCGATCGCGTCCTGGTCACCGAGGTAGTCGCTGCCCTTGACCGTGTCGAACATGTGCCAGTGCCAGTTGTCCGGCACCATGTTGGCCAGCGCGGCGTTGATCCCGCCCTGCGCCGCCACCGTGTGCGAGCGGGTCGGGAACACCTTGGAGACTACGGCGGTGTGCACGCCGGCGCGCGCCAGGTGCAGCGCGGCACGCAGGCCGCCACCGCCGGCGCCGATCACGAGGGCGTCGAACTTGCGTCGATTGATAGTCATGGATGCACCGTCATAAGCAGGATCTTGGCCGCCCAGACACCGGTGCCGAGCAGCACCAGCGCCACGCCGATCAGCGCGCCGACGCGCACCGCGACGGGCTTGACGTAGTCGATCAGGATGTCGCGCACGCCGACCCAGGCGTGCAGCAGCACGGCGAGGACGAACAGCATGCCGGTGATGGTCACCGCCGGCGCGGCCACCCAGTCCCGCCAGGCGGGGTAATCGGCCGGTGGGTTCACCAGGAAATGCCAGGCGAGGTAGACGACGAACAGCGCGATGTAGGCGCCGCTGACCCGCTGCAGGATCCAGGCCCGCAGTCCCGAGGCCTGGCGGCTCACAGCATCACCCCGATCAGCGCCAGCGCGGCGACCGCGCCGCCCGCGGCGATCACCCACAGCGCGCTCTGCTGCGCCTGGGCCTTCTCCACGCCGAGGTCGACGTCAATCAGGATGAAGCGGATCCCGGCCAGCATGTGGTGGGTGACGGCCCACAGCAGGGCGATCAGCCAGAGCTTGGCCAGGAACGAGTCGAGGACCGCGAGCGCCTGCTGGTAACCGTCGCTGCCGGCCAGCGACAGCCCGAGCAGCCAGACCATGAACGGTGCGGTGACGAACATCAGCGCGCCGGTGACGCGGTTCAGGATCGACATGATCGCGACCAGCGGCATTTTCGGCCCCAGGACCCGCAGGTCGAGGAAGACCGGACGTTGCGATTTCGTTTGCATAACCCCCTCATGCAACAGCGGCAAGGAGAAAACCGACGTCGACCGAACAGTCCGAGGCCTGGCGCTGCGCGCCGGGGCACGCATGGCAGACGGGCTGACGGGCATCCTGCGGGCGGCGCGAACCCGCTTCCTGCGGGTACCCGGCTGCGGCGCGGGCGGGTGGCCGCCGGGCCGACAGGCGATAAGCGCGCATTATAGGGAGATAAGCTACGATTGTGAATACGAGCGGCGCGCGGTCGCCCGATTTGACTGCCATCACCGGGGCGGGTTCACGCCCTGGTTAGAATGCACGCTGCAACCCGACCACAGGCGAGCGCTAGGTTATGAACGAAGAGTGGCCCCACCTGCTGCAGCGCCTCGGCCTCGCCGATCCCGGCGACGGCCAGCAGCTCGACGCGCCCCTGCCGGGCGACGGCCTGTGCAGCCTGGCGCCGCTGGCGCTGCTCAGCGTCGCTGGCGAAGACGCGGAGACGGTGCTGCAGAGCCAGGTGACCGGCGACATGCGCGCGCTGGCCGACGGCCAGGCCCAGCCGGTCGCACACTGCTCGCCGAAGGGACGGACACTGGCCAGCTTCCTCGCGCTGCGGGCCGGCGACCGCCTGCTGCTGCAGCTGCCGGAGGCGCTGGCCGACGGCATCGCGCGACGCCTGCAGATGTTCGTGCTGCGCGCCAGGGCGCGCGTGACCCGCGCGGACGCCAGCTACCTCCGGCTCGGCCTGTGGGGTCCCGCGGCCAGCGGCCAGGTGGAGTCGCTGGTCGGCAGCGCACCCGCGGCCCCCTTCCAGTACCTCGTCGCCGACGGCGGCATCGCGCTGCGGCTGCCCGGTGCGGTGCCGCGCTTTGAGTTGCTGCTCCCCGCAGAGAGCGCCGAGCGCGCCGCCAAGCTCGCCGGCGGTCCGTCAACGCCGGCGCCGTTCGCCGCCTGGCGCCTGCTCGATATCCGTGCCGGGCTGCCCTGGGTCCACGCGGAGACCGCCGAGGCGTTCATCCCGCAGATGCTGAACCTCGACCGCCTCGGCGGGATCAGTTTCACCAAGGGGTGCTACGTCGGCCAGGAGGTGGTCGCTCGTCTGCACTACCTGGGCCAGGTCAAGCGACGCACCCACCTCGGCACGGCGCTGCTCGAGGGCCCGGCGCCGGCGCCGGGCACGCCGCTGTTCAGCCCCGCGAGCACCAGCCGGCAGGGGGCGGGCACGGTCCTCGACGCTGTCCGCCTCGCCGACGGCAGCTGCGAACTGCTGGTCGTGGTCGAGAGCGGGGCCCAGGCAGGCCAGGAGCTGCACCTCGGCGCCGAGGCTGGCCCGGCAGTGCAGTTGCGGCCACCGCCCTACGCACTCGCCGACCCCGAGGCCAAGCCGGCGCGGAACCCCGGCTGATCGGGTTGCGCGTGAGCACGGGCCAGGGCAGCAGACGCCTCGCGCAGGGGGCCAGCGCGGCCGCCCTGCTGCTCCTCGTCGCCGCCGCGATCGGCCTGACCTGGCGCTGGAGCCTGCAGCGCGAGGTCGGCCTGCTGCAGGTCATCTCCGGCCAGAACCTCGACCTCTACGTGACCCACCTCGAGGGCGAGCTGGACCGCTACGAGTACCTGCCGGCAATCCTCTCGCAGCGGGTGGAGCTGCTCGGCCTGCTCCGCGCGCCAGCGGACCCGGCACGCCTCGCGGAGGCCAACCGGCTGCTGCAGGCGACCAAGCAGGTCTCCGGGGTCTCCGAGACCTACCTGATGGACAGCGACGGCCTGACCCTGGCGGCCAGCAACTGGCAGGAGCAGCGCACCTTCGTCGGCCGCAATTTCAGCTTCCGGCCCTATTTCCAGCAGGCGATGGAGGGGCAGTTAGGACGCTACTTCGCCCTTGGCACCACCTCCCAGCAGCGCGGCTACTACTTCGCCCGCCCGATTGCTGACGGCGGGCAGATCCGCGGCGCGATCGTGGTCAAGCTGAGCATCGCGCCGATCGAGTACGAGTGGGCCGGCATGCTCGGCGAGTTCGTGGTCTCGGATCCCGACGGCGTGATCTTCATCACCACGCGCCCGGCATGGAAGTTCAACAGCCTCGCCCCGTTGCCGCCCGCCGACCTCGAGCGCATCCGCCTCAGCCGCCGCTACAGCGACGTCGCCCCGGGCCCGCTGCCGATCATCGAGCGCGAGCTGCTGGGCGACTCCGGCGCCTCGATCGTGCGCCTGCTGGAGCCGGCCGAGGACGCCTTCGGCGACCCCGACAGTCCCTACCTGAGCGTCCGTTACCTGATGCAGTCGGTGGAGATGCCGGCGGCCGGCTGGGTGGTGCACGTGCTCGCCGATCTCGCCCCGGCCTACCAGCAGGCCGCCCGGGCCACCTCGCTGGCCGCCGCCGCCAGCGGCATGCTGGTGCTGCTGGCGCTGTTCCTGCGCCAGCGCCGCGCGACGCTGCGCCAGCGGGTGCGCTTCGAGCAGGCCGCCAAGGCCTCGCTGGAGGCCAGCGAAGCGCGGATCCGCGCGATCATCGACCGCACGCGGGCCGGCTTGGTGACCCTCGACGCCAGCGGCCGGGTGCAATCCTTCAACCCGACCGCCGAGTCGCTGTTCGGTTACCGCGCCGACCAGGTGACCGGGCGCCCGTTCACCGGCCTGCTCGAGAGCGCCGCCGGCGGTGGCAACCTGGATTTCGCCCGGGCCGCCGAGAGCGGTGGGCTGGCCGAGGTCGTCGCGCTGAAGGCGAACGGCACGCGCTTCCCGCTGGAGCTCGCCGTCGGCCACCTGCCGCACGACGGCGGCGCACGCTACCTGGCGACGCTGCACGATCTCAGCCTGGCCAAGCAGAACGAGCTGGAGCTGCAGCGCGCCCGCGACGAGCTCGAGCAGCGGGTCCGCGAGCGCACCGCGGACCTGCAGCAGAGCAACACCCGGCTGAGCCTGGAGATCGAGCAGCACCGCGCCACCGAGGAGACCCTGCGGCGGACCCAGGAGGAGCTGGTGCAGGCCGCCAAGCTGGCCGCCCTCGGGCAGATGTCGGCAGGCATCACCCACGAGCTCAGCCAACCGCTGACCGCGCTGCGCACCTACGCCGACAACGCGCGCAAGCTGCTCGCGCACCAGCGCCTCGACGAGGCCAGCGGGAACCTCGAGCAGATCAACCAGCTGACCCAGCGGATGGCCCAGATCATCACCCAGCTCAAGGCGTTCGCGCGCAAGTCCAGCGGGCATGCCGTTGCGGTGTCGCTGCCGGCGGCGCTGGATGGCGCCCTCGCGCTGCTGCGCGTCGACCGGCGCCCGGTCGAGCTGCTCCGCGACCTCGGCGACCAGGAGCTCTTCGTGATGGCCGACATGGTGCGGCTGGAGCAGGTGCTGGTGAACCTGGTCGGCAACGCCCTGCAGGCGCTGGAGGGCCGCCAGCGGCCACGCCTCGAGCTGCACGCGCAGCTCGGCGGCGACCGGGTCGAGCTGCAGGTCCGGGACAACGGCCCCGGCATCGCGGCCGAGCACCTCGACCGCGTGTTCGACCCCTTCTTCACCACCAAGGAGGCCGGCCTGGGTCTCGGCCTCGGGCTGTCGATCTCCTACCGGATCGTCGACGGTTTCGGTGGCCAGCTGCGGGCCGAGAACCATCCCGCCGGCGGCGCCGTGTTTACACTGTCGCTGCCGCGCGCCCGCGACATCGACGAGATCAGCGCATGAGCATGCCCGGACAGGTGTTCCTGGTCGACGACGAGAAGCATATCCGCCTCGCTGGCGCGCAGATGCTCGAGCTGGCCGGCTACGAGGTCCGCGCCTTCAGCAGCGCGGCCCAGGCGCTGCCCCTGCTGAACCCGGACTGGTGCGGCGTGATCGTCAGCGATATCCGCATGCCCGACCTCGACGGCCTCGAGTTCCTGCAGCGCGCGCTGGCGATCGACGGCGGCCTGCCGGTGATCCTGGTCACCGGTCACGGCGACATCAACATGGCGGTCACCGCGATCCGCGACGGCGCCTACGACTTCCTCGAGAAGCCCTTCGCCCC
>DATCZX010000133.1:0-5029 GCA_036525695.1 Gammaproteobacteria bacterium
CGGGCATTCCAGGCCAGGTAGAGGAAGTGGCTGACCCCCTCGATGGCCAGGCAGAGGTCGGCGAGGTTGCCCTCGTGCAACCGGTGCAGCGGGTCGTCCTGCTGCAGCCGGTCGAGCAGGCCGCTGGAGAGGTAGAGCGCCAGCGCGATGCCGTCGTCCTCCTGGCGCAGCAGCAGCTGCTCCTCCGGGGCGTGGGGATCCCCGGGCCGCAGCCGCTCCAGGGTCTGCGGATCGGAGAACAGGAACTGCTCGGCACGGTAGCCGGGGTCGACCTCGTAGACCTCCTCGAGGAGTTGCTGGATCGCCGCGACCGCGGGTTCCACGCCGGCGCGGGATCAGTGCGGGCGCAGGGTCAGCGTGCGGTTCGGCTCGACCCCGAGCGCGCGCAAGCGCTCGGCCAGCCGCGGGCTGCCGGTGCGCAGCCAGACCTCGTAGGTGCGCAGCAGGTTGCGCGTGTCGCTCATCTGCGCCTCCTCGCTGATCTCGCCGAGCACGTCGACGAAGCGGTCGAACTTCTCGGCCAGTTCGCGGAACATCGGCGACAGCGCCTGGCCGCGCAGCGTCCCGCGCAGGTTCTGCGACAGGCTGCCGTAGGCGCCACCGCCCATCGCGATGTAGTAGTCGACGTCGACCGCCTTGCGGTCGAGGCTGTCGGCGAAGAAGCCGGCGATGAACAGCGCCACGTCGCCGAGGCGGCGCAGGGCGTCGTTGCGGTCGGCGCGCGTGGTGCCGTGCAGGGCATCGGCGTAGAGGAAGGCGAGCGGGCGCAACTCGAGCCCTTCGGGGGTCTCCTGGAACAGGTTCTCGGCGCGGACGAAGTGGGTCAGCAGGTTGACCAGGTAGTAGACGGTGTCGGCGTCGGCGTCGACGCTGCGTTGCTCCATGACGCTGCCGATGCGCTGCTGGAAGTACTCGGCAGGGGTGGTCCCGGTGATCAGCGGGCCAGGCGATCGACTCTGCATGGGCGTACCTCGTCGTTGAAGGGTTCCTGTCGTCGACGTTGCGATGGCCCGATTCTAGGCAATAGTGGCGCTGCTGCCACGGCTTCCCGGGGCGCCGCAGGTGTGGCACGATTTGACGATTGTCAGTCCGCCTTTCGCCCCGCAGCGATCCCCGGCAAGCCGCGACCCGACCGAACGCCCGCCGTGCGCGCCGCGGGAGCGGCGCGGGCGTCAATCTGCGCGGGCTGGACCTGCCCGGGTGCAGCGACCCGGGCAGGTCGGGCGGGAGGCTAGTTGGCAGCGGTCTGCTCGGGAATCTTCGGCAGCCGGTGGGCGATCCCCTTGTGACAATCGATACAGGTCTTGCCGGCCTCGAGACCGGAGACGTGCTGGTCGAAACCGCGCCGGCCCTGGCGCGTCAGGTCCATGTAGTCGAAGCCGTGGCAGTTGCGGCACTCGCGCGAGTCGGTCGCCTTCATCGTGCGCCAGACGTTCTGCGCCAGCTGCAGCCGCTTGGCGTTGAACTTCTCCGGCGTGTCGATCGTGCCCAGCACCTTGTGCAGCAGCTCGTTGCTCGCCTGGATCTTGCGCACCACCTTGTGCACCCACTCCTTCGGCACGTGGCAGTCGGGGCAGGTCGCGCGCACGCCGGTGCGGTTCTCGTAGTGGATGGTGTCCTGGTACTCGACGTAGACGTTGTCACGCATCTCGTGGCACGAGATGCAGAAGGTCTCGGTGTTGGTCCACTCCATCGCGGTGTTGAAACCACCCCAGAAGACGATGCCGAGGACGAAGGTGACGGCCAGCGCGCCGAGCCCGTAGCGACGGCCCTTGCCCGGCCGGTCTGGGCGTTGCGAGTCAGTCATGGCTGAATCCTTTCCCTACGCAGGGTTGGCTGGGCACGCTCACCGGCCGCCCAGTGCCTCGACCGGGCGGAAGTTGTTGTCGACCAGCGGCTGCGCATCGACCTGCGGCACGTGGCACTGGGTGCAGAAGTAGCGGCTCGCCGAGACGTTCGACAGCTCCTTGCCGTCACGGTCGCGGAAGTGCGTCAGGCTGATCTTGGTCGCGTGGGCGCTGCGGTAGTTGTCCCAGCTGTGGCAGCTCAGGCACTTGTTGTTGTTGGCATCGATGATGTAGCCGTCGATCTCGTGCGGGATCAGCGGCGGCTGTTGCACGTAGGCCCGCTCCAGCGGCGGCTGCTCCCTCATCATCGGCTTGAAGTCCTGCACCCGGTTGGTGTTCTCCAGGGCGGCCTGGCCGCGCATCGGGTCGGCCATCTGCGCGGACAGGGCGCCGGGCAGCGCGGTCAGCGCGAGTGTCAGCAGCATGGTCATGACGGCGGTCTGGTTCATGGCGAAGCCTCCAGCTTGTTGTGCAAACGGGTACCGAAACGGAACACGCCCGGATCGCAGACGTCGATGCAGCGGCCGCAGTTGCTGCAGTTGCTGCCGGTGATCACCGGGCCGACGCCCTGCGCGGCGCCCTTCAGCGCCGGCTGGAGCACCTGCGGTTCCGGGCAGACGCGGAAACATTCCATGCAGTCGTCGCAGCGCGCGCGACCGTCGGCGCGCACGCGCAGCAGGCTGCCGGCGCCGATCAGGCTGTAGGTGGCGCCCATCGGGCAGAGGTGGCCGCACCAGCCGCGGGGGGTCACCAGCAGGTCGAACAGGAATACGGCGAGGACCACCGTCCAGCCGAGGCCGAGGCCGAAGATCAGGCCGCGGTGCAGCAGCGAGACCGGGTTGACCCACTCCCACACGGTGGCCCCGGCGAGCGCGCTGGCCGCCAGCAGCACGCCGAGCAGCCAGTAGCGCGCGCTGCGCAGCGGGCGCGCGCGCGTGCGCAGGCCGAGCCGCTCGCGCAACCACGCGGCCGCGTCGGTGACCACGTTGACCGGGCAGACCCAGCCGCAGTAGGCGCGGCCGCCGAGCAGCAGGTAGCAGGCCACCACGATCGCCGCACCGAGCAGCGCGGTCGCCTCGGGCCGGTGACCGCTGGCGATGACCTGCAGCAGCACGAACGGGTCGGTCAGCGGCAGCACGTCGAGGACCAGGCTCGAGGAGAGGTTGCCCTTGACCACCCAGATCCCGGCCCACGGCCCGAGCAGGAACAGCCCGAGCACGCCGGCCTGGCTCAGGCGGCGCAGCAGCAGCCACTTCCAGCGCCAGCGGGTCCGGGCGGTGGCGGAGGGCAGGATCGCGGCGGTCATTGCGCCGCTCCCGCCGGGGGCATGCGGTCGGGCAGGTCGAGCATCTCCGGCAGCAGCGAGCCGCCGGCCCGCTCCTGTTCCTTCCAGCCGAGGAGGTAGTGGCGGCCGAGCTGGCCCTTGGCCAGCTGCATCGGCAGCACCTTGATCGCCGCCTCCTCGAGCACGCAGGCGGCCTCGCACTTGCCGCAGCCGGTGCAGGCGGCGGCGTGCACGGTGGGCAGGAAGCGGGTGTGCCTGCCGGTGCGCGCGTTGTGCTCGGGTTCGAGGGTGATCGCGCGGTCGAGCGCCGGGCAGACCCGGTAGCAGACGTCGCAGCGCAGGCCGAGGTAGTTCAGGCAGGTCTCGTGGTCGATCAGCACCGCGAGACCCATCCGCGCGTCGTCGATCGCGGTCAGCTGCGGGTCGAGGGCCCCGGTCGGGCACGCCTGCAGGCACGGGATGTCGTCGCACATCTCGCACGGCACCTCGCGGGCGACGAAGTACGGGGTGCCGGACGGCACCGGCTCGCCCAGCGTGGCCAGCCGCAGCGTGTCGTAGGGGCAGCCGCGCACGCACAGGCCGCAGCGCACGCAGGCGCCGAGGAACTGCGCCTCGGCCAGCGCGCCGGGCGGACGCAGCGCCTGCGCGGGGAGCGCTCGCGCGGCGCCCGCGTAGAGCGCCACGCCGCCGCCGAACAGCGCCGCACCGCAGGCGGTCAGCGCGACCTCCTGCAGCAGGCGGCGTCGCGCGGGGCTCGACGGCCCCGGCGACGGCGGCGAGGTTTGCGTCCGGTTCACCGGCGGCTCCGTTCAGGCGGGCCGCTTCAGGCCCGCACCACCCGCACCGCGCACTTCTTGAAGTCGGTCTCTTTCGAGATCGGGCAGGTCGCGTCGAGGGTCAGCTTGTTGACCAGGCGGCCGGCGTCGAACCACGGGATGTAGACCAGCCCCTCGGGCGGGCGGTTGCGGCCGCGGGTCTCGACGCGGGTCTCGACCTCGCCACGGCGGGTCTGCAGCTTGACCGCCATGCCGCGCTTGAGGCCGCGCTTCTTCGCGTCCTCCGGGTGCATGAACACCACGGCGTCGGGGAAGGCGCGGTAGAGCTCGGGCACGCGCCGGGTCATCGAGCCGGAGTGCCAGTGCTCGAGCACGCGGCCGGTGACCAGCCACAGGTCGTACTCGGCGTCCGGCACCTCGGCCGGCGGCTCGTACGGCAGCGCGAAGATCACCGCCCTGCCGTCGGGCTTGCCGTAGAACCTGACCCCTTCGCCGGCCTTGACGTACGGGTCGTAGCCCTCGCGGAAGCGCCACAGCGTCTCCTTGCCGTCGACCACCGGCCAGCGCAGGCCGCGGGCCTGGTGGTAGGCGTCGAAGTCGGCCAGGTCGTGCGCCTTGCCGCGGCCGAAGGCGGCGTACTCCTCGAACAGCCCCTTCTGCGCGTAGAAGCCGAAGGCTTCCGACTCGTGGTTGGCGTAGACGTTGCCGGCCTGGTCGGTCACGGTGCCGGCCTGGTACGGGAAGCGGTCGACCTGGCCGTTGGCGTAGAGCACCTCGAACAGGGTCTTGCCCCTGTACTCCGGCATCTTCGCCAGCAGCTCGTCGGACCACACCTCCTCGACCTGGAAGCGCTTCGAGAACTCCATCAGCTGCCAGAGGTCGGATTTCGCCTCGCCCGGCGCGCGCACCTGCTCGTGCCAGAACTGGGTGCGCCGCTCGGCGTTGCCGTAGGCGCCCTCCTTCTCGACCCACATCGCGGTCGGCAGCACCAGGTCGGCGGCCAGCGCCGAGACGGTCGGGTAGGGGTCGGAGACGACGATGAAGTTGTCCGGGTTGCGGTAGCCAGGCAGGGTCTCCTCGTTCATGTTCGGCGCCGCCTGGACGTTGTTGTTGCACATCAC
>DATCZX010000134.1:0-4834 GCA_036525695.1 Gammaproteobacteria bacterium
GCGAGTTGATTTGGTGCAACCGCGCGGCTTTCACGCCTTGCTCGTCCCTACCGGCTTTTGCATCTTGTCGGGCGGACCGGCCTGGAGGCGACACGCTCCGGGCGGTTCAGGTCGGTCCCGGTAATCTGCACCGCCAGGCCGAAGAACAACGACATCGCCGCGGCTGCCCGAGGCGGCACGGCACGGCAGCACGGAGATCGCTGCACACCTGTCCGGGCTCGCCACGCTGTCCCTGCCCTGAGAGGGGCCTGCGCGCGCAGGCCGGCTATGCCTGCTCGTTCTGCGCCGCCTGCTGCAGGATCGCGGTGTAGAGCTGCATCACCTGCGCCACCAGCTTCTCGTACTCCGGGTGGCGGCTGAGCAGCGCCTGGACCTGCTGGGTGTCGGCGAACACCTGCTTCAGGTAGTCCATGTCGGCGTCGTCGAGCGGCGCGCCGCCGTCGACCTTGGCCTTCAGCGCCCGCGCGCGCGGCAGGCGCTGTTTCTCGAAGCGCTCGAGCAGCGCCATGATCACCCCGGTGTCGTCGCTCGGCTCGGTCATCTGGTCTCTCCCTGGTCGCGGGCTGCCTGGCACATCAGGCGGTCTCTGCGGGTTTCACCGGCCACGGCTCGTCGCCGTCCGTCGCCTCGTCCTCGTCACCGTACTCCTCGATGTTGGCGAAGGCGTCGCGCAGCGCCTCGGACCAGCCGCGCGAGAGCTTGCGGAAGTACGGGTCCTCGGCCTCGATGCGCCGCTGCTCGCCGACCAGCAGGGTGTCGGTGCGGTAGATCAGCAGGTCGATCGGCATGCCCACCGAGAGGTTCGAGCGCAGCGTCGAGTCGAACGACAGCAGCACCAGCTTGGCCGCCGTCCCCATGCGCATGTCCGGCCGCGCGACGCGGTCGAGGATCGGCTTGCCGTACTTGTGCTCGCCGATCTGGAAGAACGGCGTGTCCGTGGTCGACTCGATGAAGTTGCCCTCGGTGTAGACCATGAACAGGCGCGGCGGCTCGCCGTAGATCTGCCCGCCGAGGATGAACGAGGCCCCGAACGCGCCGGCCGCCTGCAGCGCCGCGCCGTCGACCCGGTGCACCTCGCGGATCGCGTCGCCGACCATCCGCGCGGCCTGGAACATCGTCTCCGCGCTGAACAGGGACGGCTCCCCGCTCTGGCGCGCGCTGTCGATCTGCTCGTTGAGGATGCTGATCACCGACTGGGTCACCGCGAGGTTGCCGGCGCTGAGCAGCACCAGCACGCGGTCGCCCTGCTGCTCCCAGACGTGCATCTTCTTGAACGTGGAGACGTTGTCGACGCCCGCGTTGGTGCGCGTGTCGGAGGCGAAGACGATGCCGCGATCGAGCCGCAGGCCGACGCAGTAGGTCATGGCGTTCCTTCCGTTGTCCGGCGGCCCCCTGTGTGCCGCAGCGGGGCCGCCACGTCAAGTGGGCACCTGCGCCGGCGGCGCGCTTGCCGCGGCCTCAGGCGAAGTGGTAATCCTCGGCGATGCGCGCGGCGAGGGCGTTGTTGCGCGCGATGAAGTCGAGCAGGAAGGCGTGCAGCCCGCGGCTGAAGATCCCGGCCATGCCGGTCTGCTCGAGCAGCGCGAGCGTCGCGCGCGCCTCGGCCTGCACCGGCGCGGCGGTGCCGTAGTCGAGCGCGAGGCGCTCCAGCGAGGCGGCGATCCAGCGGTAGCTGTAGCGCAGCGAGCGCGGCATCTCCTCGCGCACGATCAGGAACTCGGCCACGTTGCCGGGCCGGTACGGGCCCTCGTAGACGTGGCGGTAGGAGCGGTGCGCGGAGACCGCGCGCAGGATCGCCTCCCAGGTGTAGGTGTCGACGTCGCCGACCGCCGGCACCCACTCCGGCAGCAGCGCGTAGTGCTTGACGTCGAGGATCCGCGCGGTCTGGTCGGCGCGCTCGACGAAGGCGCCGAGCTGGCTGAAGTGGTAGCCGTCGTTGCGCAGGATGGTGCCGAGCAGCGCGCCGCGGAACAGCATCGCGCGCTGGCGGATCCAGTCGAGGAACTCCGGCAGCCGGCCCTCGCGCACCTCGGCCACCGGCGCCGCGGCGAACTCGTTCCAGGTGGTGTTCAGCGCCTCCCACATGTCGCGCGTCAGCGCGGTGCGCACGCTGCGGCCGTTGTCGCGCGCCGACTCCAGGCAGACCCGCACCGAGACCGGGTTGGCCGGGTCGAACAGCAGGTAGTCGATCGCCGTGCCGGCGGCGACCGTCTCGTGGCGGGCCAGGTAGCCGTCCAGGCACGCCGCGCTCGCCAGCGTCGAGCGCCAGTCGCCGGCGTCGGCGTCGCTGCCGGTCAGCAGCGCCAGGCGGTGGCCGGCCTCGACCAGGCGCGCGATGTTCTCCGCGCGCTCCATGTAGCGCGACATCCAGAACAGGCTGTCGGCGGTGCGGCCTAGCATCGCGGCGTCACTGCTCCAGCACCCAGGTGTCCTTGGTCCCGCCGCCGTGCTCGGCGTGCACCAGCAGCGAGCCCCTCTTCAGCGCGACCCGCGTCAGCCCGCCCGGGGTGACGCGCAGGCGCTCGCCGAACAGCACGAACGGGCGCAGGTCGACGTGCCGCGGGGCCAGCCCGCTGGCGGTGAACGCGGGGCAGGTGGAGAGCGCCAGCAGCGGCTGGGCGACGAACTCGGCGGGCTGCGCCTGCAGCCGCGCGCGCAGCGCGGCGAGCTGCTTGTGGCTGGCGGCGGGCCCGATCAGCGTGCCCTCGGGGTCGCCCGGGTCGAGCGGCTTGAGCACCATCTCCGGCAGGTGCTCGAGCACGTGGGCCAGCGCCTCCGGCTCGCCGCAGCGCCAGGTCGGCACGTGGCCGAGCAGCGGCGGCTCGCCGGTGTAGAACTCGATGATCTGCGGCAGGTACGAGTAGACCAGGCGGTCGGCGGCGAGGCCGGCACCGGGGGCGTTGACCAGCGTCACGCGGCCGGCGCGGTAGGCCTCGAACAGCCCCGGCACGCCGAGCAGCGAGTCGGCGCGGAACGCCCGCGGGTCGAGCCAGGCGTCGCCGATGCGCCGGTAGACCACGTCGACCCGCGCCCGCCCCTGGGTGGTGCGCATGTAGAGCCAGCCGTCGTCGACGAACAGGTCCGAGCCGAGCACCAGCTCGATCCCCATCTGGTCGGCGAGGAAGGCGTGTTCGAAGAACGCCGCGCTGGCGCTGCCGGACGACAGCAGCACCAGCGTCGGCTCGCCGGCACAGGCCGGCGGCGCCACCGAGGCGAGCATCGCGCGCAGCTGCTCCGGGTAGCGCTCGACCGGCGCGACGCGGTGCGCGGCGAACAGCTCGGGGAACAGCCGCAGCGTCGCCTCGCGGTTCTCGAGCATGGTCGACACGCCCGACGGGCTGCCGAGGTCGTCCTCGAGCACGTGGAACTGGGCGACCCCGGTGCGCACCAGGTCGAGCCCGCTGACGTGGGCGTAGACCCCGCCCGGCGGGGTGAAGCCGGCCATCGCCGGCAGGTAGGCCGGGCTGCGCTCGATCACCGCGGCCGGCAGGCGCCCGGCACGGACGATGCGCTGGTCGTGGTAGACGTCTGCGAGGAAGGCGTTGAGCGCCCGGACCCGCTGCTCGATGCCGCGCTCGACCAGCCGCCACTCGGCCGCGGCGAGGATCCGCGGCACCAGGTCGAACGGCACCGGCAGCTCGCGCTCCTCGCGGTCGCCGTGCGCGGCGAAGGTGACGCCGAGGTTGCGGAACACCGTGTCGGCGGCCTCGCGCTTGCGCCGCAGCGCCGGTCGCGGCTGCGCCAGCAGCCAGGCGTGCAGCCGCGCGTAGGGCGGCCGCGGCTGGCCGGCCGCGTCGACCATCTCGTCGAAGAAGTCCTGCACCTCGGCCGTGTAGGCGTCCATCCAGCGTCGTCCGGGAAAGGGGGGCGCGGCGCGTCAGCGTAGCGCGTTCAGGCCGACGAAGCTGCCGTTGTTGTCCTCGGCCAGCCTGCGCATCAGCGCGGCGAAGCGCACCACATTGTCGTTCAAGCCGCCGTAGGCGAACAGCACCGGGAAGCCGACGGCGTGGATGCGCACGCGGCGCCGGCCGCTGGCGTCGGCGCGGTTCAGGCGCTCGACGGTGTCGACCACCGCCTGGATCGAGCCGCGTGCGAAGTCGTCGCCGAACACGTACAGGCTGACCCGCTTGTCCTCGGCGTGGAAGCGCGCGATCGCCGTCTCGATCCCCTCGACCGGGCTCGAGTTGGAGAACGGGGCCCAGCCGGCCAGGCGCCTGGTGATCGCCTCGCGCCGCACCGGGGTGTCGGGGATCCAGCGCCCGGCGTACTGCGAGAACATGTAGTCGCCCATGTCGTTCAGCACCTGGATCCCCTTGACCTGCGGGTAGAGCTGCAGCACCTCGGTGACCTTGCGCACCACCAGCGGCCAGGCCCCGCGCTGCATCGAGCCCGAGGTGTCGATGATGAACACGATGTACTCGCTGTCGACCGGGATGCCGCCGACGGTGGCGTCGCTGCGCGGGCGCCGGTAGGCGGGGCCCTGCAGCCGGCGCAGCTCCTCGTCGAGCTGCTGGCGCGCGGTGGCCAGGCGGTCGGCGACGGTCGCCTGCACGTCGAGCTCGTGGCGGCTGCTGGTGTAGCGCCCCTGCACCGCGGAGAGCTCGCCCTCGAGCCGCGCCAGCCGCGCCAGCCCCTGCTCGAGCTCGGCGCGCCGCTGCTCCAGTTCGCTGTCGGTGACCAGCACCTCGCCGCGCAGCTCGACCAGCTCGGCCTCGAGCCGCTGCACCAGCCCGGTCAGGTCGACGCTGAGCTGCTCGAGCACCCGCGGCTCGGCCACCTTGACGATCACCAGCAGCAGGATGATCGCGCCGAAGCCGCACGAGACCACGTCGAG
>DATCZX010000135.1:0-3083 GCA_036525695.1 Gammaproteobacteria bacterium
GCGTCGCCGGGGCGGTGCAGTTCGCCCGCGGCGCGCTGGTCGACCTCGCAGCGCCGGACGGCGCGCAACCCGGGCTGGTGGTGGCGAACCCGCCCTACGGGGCCCGGCTCGGCGCCGTCGAGGGGCTGCCGCGGCTCTACGCCGACCTCGGCCAGGCGCTGCGCCGCGGCTTCCCCGGCTGGCGCGCCGCGGTGCTGTCCGGCGACCCCGGGCTGGCGCAGCGCCTCGGCGCCGAGCGGCCGCAGCGCCACGCGCTGTTCAACGGCGCGCTGCCCTGCACGCTGTTCTGCTGGCAGGTGCCGGAGGCCGCGAGCGACGGCTCGCCGTGGGCGCGGGCGGCGGCCAGGGTCAGCGCCGCTGCGGACGGCGCGCCGATGTTCGCCGACCGCCTGCGCAAGAACCTGCGCCGGCTCGAGCGCTGGGCACGCCGCGAGGGGATCGGCTGCTACCGGCTCTACGATGCCGACCTGCCCGAGTACGCGCTGGCGGTCGATCTCTACGCGACCGCCGACGGGGTCTGCGCGCACGTGCAGGAGTACGCACCGCCGCGCAACGTCGACCCGGCGCGGGCGGCGGCGCGGCGCGCGGCCGCGCTCGGCGAGATCCCGGCGGTGCTCGGCATCGGTCCCGACGCCGTCTCCTACCGGCTGCGCGAGCGCCAGCGCGGGCTGGCGCAGTACCAGAAGCTGGAGGCGCCGAGCGCGTTCCACGAGGTCCGCGAAGGGGCGTGCCGGCTGCTGGTCAACTTCGACGCCTACCTCGACACCGGCCTGTTCCTCGACCACCGGCCGACGCGGCTGCTGCTCGGCCGGCTGGCCGCCGGGCGGCGCTTCCTGAACCTGTTCGCCTACACCGGCACGGCCACCGTGCACGCGGCGGTCGGCGGCGCGGCGGCGACCACCTCGGTCGACCTCTCCGCCACCTACCTGGAGTGGGCCGGCCGCAACCTGGCGCTGAACGGTTGCGCCGGGCCGCAGCATGAGCTGGTGCGCGCCGACTGCCTCGACTGGCTGGCGCAGGCGCGCCGCGACGGGCGCCGCTACGGGCTGGTGTTCGTCGACCCGCCGACCTTCTCGAACTCGAAGCGCACCGAGCAGGACTTCGAGGTCCAGCGCGACCACGTGCGGCTGCTCGGCGACGCCGCCGCGCTGCTCGAGGACGACGGCGTGCTGCTGTTCTCGACCAACTTCCGGCGCTTCCGGCTCGACCAGGCCGCGCTCGGCGGCCTCGCGATCGAGGAGATCAGCCGGCAGACGGTGCCGGAGGATTTCCGCCGCAGCCCGCGCATCCACCGCTGCTGGCGGATCACCCGCGGCGGCTGATCAGGCGTCGTCCGGGGCCGCGTGGCCGCACTGCCAGCACTGCGCGAACTGGCCGTCGATCGACTCGCCACAGCCCGGGCAGGTCCAGCCCCGGCTCTCGGCTGGGCCGAGTTGCGCCTGCACCAGCGCGTTGGCGCGCTGCCAGTCGGCGGCATCGACCACCCACAGCTCGGGCCAGCACTCGTGCGGCGGCAGCTCGCCGGCGCCGCCGCCGAGGAATTCGTTGCGCAGCACGCAGTCGATCCCGTGCGCGGCGAGCAGTTCGCGCAGGTGGCCGGCCAGCAGCCGGTCTTCGCTGACGAAGAGCCGCTTCATGCCGCGTCGAACTCGAACGGCACCCGGGTCAACGGCTGCGCGGCCTGGTCGAAGGCGGCCCAGAGGTCGGCGTAGCGAGCCGCCTGCAGCGGGTGGCGAAGCGTGCCGGCGAGGTCGGCGAGCGGCTTCAGCACGAAGGCGTGGCTGGTGATCTCGGGCCGTGGCAGGGCGTACTGCGCGGTCTCCTCGACCAGCGCGTCGTAGAGCAGCAGGTCGAGGTCGAGGGTGCGCGAGTGCCAGCCGTCGGCGTGCCGCTGGCGCCCCTGCGCGTCCTCGATCGCGTGCAGCCGCGCGACCACCGCGGCCGGGTCCAGCGCGGTCTCGGCGCGCGCGACCAGGTTGTAGAACGGCGGTCCGTCGAAGCCGACGGCGGCGCTCTCGTAGACCGGCGACAGGCTGACCCCGGTGAAGCTCGCGCGCAGCGCGCGCACGGCGGCACGCAGCTGCACCTCGCGGTCGAGGTTGCTGCCCAGGCTGATGAAGATCACGGCCATCAGCCGCCCCCGGCCGTCACCCGGGCCGGCGGCGCTCGATGCGGACGCCGACGTCGCGCGCGCCGCGGATCGCACCCGGCTTGTTGACCGTGACCCGGGCCCAGGCGACCGCGAACTCGTCGAGCAGGATGCCGGCGATGCGCTCGGCCAGCGTCTCCACCAGCTGGAACTCGCTCTCGGCGACGAACGCGCTGATCCGCTTGGCCACGCGCTTGTAGTCCAGCGCGTCCTCGATGCGGTCGCTGGCCGCCGCGCGCGCGACGTCCGCGGCCAGTTCGAGATCGATGCTGACCGTCTGCTTGTTCTCCCGCTCCCAGTCGAAGATCCCGATGATGGTCTCGACGCGCAGCTCGCGGAGGAAGATGGTGTCCATGGCGCGAATCCGTGGCAGGGCCGGCGGCCACTATAGCCGAAGGCCGACAGCGGGCTCCAACGGCCGCGCTTGACCGCCCGCGGAGTCGGCGGGGAAGATGGACGGCATGTCCCTCGGCCACCTCATGGTCCTCGTCGCCTACCTGCTCGGCTCGCTGTCCAGCGCGGTGATCGTCTGCCGCCTGGCCGGCCTGCCGGATCCGCGCAGCGGCGGTTCGGGCAACCCGGGCGCGACCAACGTGCTGCGCCTGGGCGGCAAGCGCCTGGCCGCGGTGACGCTGCTCGGCGACCTGCTGAAGGGGCTGTTGCCGGTGCTCGCCGCGCGGCTGCTCGGGGTCGAGCCGGCACTGCTCGGGGTGATCGCGCTGGCCGCGTTCCTCGGCCACCTCTACCCGCTGTTCTTCGGTTTCCGCGGCGGCAAGGGGGTGGCGACGGCGCTCGGCGTGCTGCTCGGCCTGGACTGGGTCGTCGGCCTGGCCACGCTGCTGACCTGGCTCGCGGTGGCGCTGCTGAGCCGCTACTCGTCGCTGTCGTCGCTGGTCGCCACCGCGCTGGCCCCGGCCTGGGTGGGCTGGCGCTT
>DATCZX010000136.1:0-7144 GCA_036525695.1 Gammaproteobacteria bacterium
GGGCTGGCCAGGCGCCCGGGGCTGGGCTAGGTTGCCGCTAAACCTCGCCGAGGAGACGCGCATGCCCAGCGCCACACCGCAGCTGCAGGCCCCGCCCGGGGCGTGCGACACCCACATGCACTTCTACCACCACGGCTACCCGCCGGCAGCGGGCGCGCTGCTGACCCCGGCCGACGCCTGGCTCGACGACTACCGCGCGCTGCAGGCGCGGCTCGGCCTGCAGCGGGTGGTGATCGTGCAACCGACCACCTACGGCCGCGACAACGCCTGCCAGCTGGCGGCGCTGGCCGCGTTCGGCGACTCGGCCCGGGCGGTGCTGGTGGTCGACGACCGCGTCGACGAGGCGCAGCTCGAACGCTTCACCGCGCTCGGGGCGCGCGGCGCGCGCTTCCACATGCTGCCCGGCGGCGCCGTGCCGTGGGAGCTGCTGGAGCCGGTCGCCGCGCGCATCGCGCCGTTCGGCTGGCACGTGCAGCTGCAGCTCAACGGGCGCGAACTGCCGGAGCAGCTGGCGCGCCTGCAGCGGCTGCCCTGCCCGCTGGTGATCGACCACGTCGGCCGCTTCACGCCACCGGTGGCGCCCGACCACGCCGCGTTCCGCGCGCTGCGCGAGCTGCTCGACGGCGGCCGCTGCTGGGTCAAGCTGTCGGCCCCGTACGTCTCGGCGCCGTGCGCCCCGCCGGCCTACGCCGAGGTCAGCGCGCTGGCACGGGAGCTGGTCGCCGCGGCACCGGAGAGGATGCTCTGGGCCAGCAACTGGCCGCACCCGGGGGAGGCCGGGCCGCCCGACGAGGCGCTGCTGCTGGACCTGCTGCTGGCGTGGGTCGACGACGGCGCGACGCGGGCGCGGATCCTGGTCGACAACCCGGCCGCGCTGTACGGCTTCTGACGGCCGGCGCCTACCAGGGCAGCCGTTCGCCGTCGAAGGCGAAGAAGCCGCCGTGCTGCTCCGGGCCGGCGCCGTCGATCACCTGCAGCAGCCGGCTCACGCTGTAGCCGGCCGGGAACAGCCACTCCGGCTCGACGTTGGCCTGGAACGGCCGTGACAGGTCGGTGTCGGTGGTGCCGGGGTGCAGCGCCAGGCAGACGGTCGCGGGCGCGCGCCGCGCGAACTCGATCGCCAGCGTGCGGGTGAACATGTTCTGCGCCGCCTTGGCGCCGCGGTAGGCGTACCAGCCGCCGAGGCGGTTGTCGCCGATGCTGCCGACGCGCGCCGACAGGCTGGCGAACACCGCGCGCTCGCGGTGCAGGAAACAGCGCTGGAAGTGCTTGGCGACCAGCAGCGGGCCGCAGGCGTTGACCGCGAAGCTGCGCTGCAGGTTGGCCAGCTCGACGTCGGCGAGGCGCTTCTCCGGGGCCATCCCGTCCGGGCCGTGCAGCACGCCGGCGCAGTTCAGCAGCAGGTGCAGCCGCCCGCCCGCCGCGACCACGCGCGCCGCCGCCGCGGCGATGCTCGCCTCGTCGAGCAGGTCGAGGGGCAGCGGCTGCAACCGCTCGGGGTGCTCCCGCGCCAGCCGCTGCAACTCGCCCGCCGCCGCCGGGACGCGGCAGCCGGCGAAGACCCGGCCGACGTTGCCGCAGGCCAGCAGCCGGCGCACGAACTCCAGGCCGAGGCCGCGGCTCGCGCCGACCACCAGCGCGTGGGCCGGGTCCGGGAACGACGCGAGCGCGGCGGGATCGGGCGGCGGCGCGACCGGCACGCGGCGTGCTCAGCCGACGCGCAGCGTCGCCGCCATGCCACCCGCCTGGTGGTCGAGCACGTGGCAGTGGAACATCCACTCGCCGGGGTTGTCGGCGACGAAGGCGATCTCGACGCGGTCGTCCGGGCGCAGCTGCACGGTGTCGCGCCACGGCGTGTGCGGGACCGGCGCGCCGTTGCGCGTGAGCACGCGGAAGGCGTGGCCGTGCAGGTGGATCGGGTGGTCCCAGGCGCTGTCGTTGTGCAGCGCCAGCAGGTAGTGGCCGCCCAGGCGCAGGTCGAGCAGGCGCGGGTGCGCGCCGGGCCCGGCGGCGACGCCGTTGACCGCCCAGGCGAGGCCGTGCTCGCGCACCAGCGTGCGCAGGTCGGTCTCGACGCCGTCGAGCCGCGCGCCGGCCATGCCGCCCATGGCGCCGCCGGCGAAGACCACCTCGTGGCGCTCGGCGCGCGCCAGGTCGGGCTCGGCCAGCGGGTTAGGCGGCAGCGCGATCGGGGCTTTGGACACCCCGGCACGCAGCGGCGCCTCGTCGGCGTAGGCGACCTCGAGCAGCGTGAACGGGCGACGCGGGTAGTAGTCGTCGGCGACGGGGAAGCGCGCGCCCGGCTCGTGGATGCAGTCGAGGATCAGGTCGGCCCGCTGCGACGGCGCCAGCACCACCTGGCCGAGCGGCGCCTCGTGCGGCGTCACCGGCTGGCCGTCGAGGGCGATGATGCGCGGCGCGTGGCCGTTGAAGCGCAGCGCGAAGCTGCGCGCGGTCGCGGCGTTGACCAGGCGCAGGCGCAGGCGCTCGCCGCTGCGCACCGTGAAGGCCGTCCCCTCCTCCGGGTAGACGCCGTTCAGCGCCACCGCGTTGCCGACCCGGCCGGCGTGGGTGCGGTCGTGCAGGTCGCCGAAGTCCTCGCTCTGCGCCGCGTTCTCGTCGAGGCGCCAGTCGCTCAGCACCCAGGTCAGGTCGCGGTCGACCTCGGGCGGGTTCGCCTCCTCGACCACCAGCGCACCGTAGAGACCGCGCGCGACCTGCTCGTGGCTGGCGTGGTGCGGGTGGTACCAGAAGGTGCCGGCGTCGGGCAGCGTGAAGTCGTAGACGAAGCGCGTGCCGGGGGCGATCGGCGGCTGCGTCAGGTGGGCGACGCCGTCCATCGCGTTGGGCACGCGCAGGCCGTGCCAGTGCACCGTGGTCGGCTGCTCGAGGAAGTTGTCCACCGCGACCTGCAGCCGGACCCCCTGGCGGAAGCGCAACTCCGGCCCCGGCGCGGTGCCGTTGTAGGCCCAGACCGCGGTCTCGGGGTACGCGTCGGGAGCGATGCGCACGCGCGCGGGAGCGGCCTTCAGCGCGGCGCGAACGCCGTCGCCCCAGCCGACGGTGGCGCCGGCAACGCCGCAGCCGCCACCCACTGCGGCGAGGGACAGACCCTGGATGAAGGCGCGGCGAGTCAGCATGGTCGGCATCTCGTGAAGGTTGACCGTTCGACCCGCCAGGCGCTCCGCGGTTCAGTGGCGTGCCGGGTCAGCCCGACTGCCGGCGCCGGCCCCGCCACCGGGCGGCGGCCGCGCGACGCGGTGACAGCGCACCGTTCAGCCCGTGACGGGCGGCCTGCCGCGGATTCCCGCGGTGGCCTCGCCGGGCGCCCCCGGCCTCGCGAGGGGCCTGGCGGGGGGCTCAGAGCAGGCCGAGCAGCAGGTCGCGCGCTTTCTCGCGCAGCGCTTTCGGATCCTCTGAAAGGTCCTCGGCGAGGTCGCGCAGGTCGATGGGCTGCTGGGTGCGGGTGGCGGCCGTGTTGGTTGGCTGCTCGCCCCACGCCGTCTTATCGTCGTCTTGCATGCTCTCGGTCTCCCCTCGTCAGTGCGCACCGGGTCCGGGTGAGCGGTGGTGCCACCCGCCCGTCGATCGCGCCCCCTCGGCGGGTTCCGCGACGTGGCTGACCTCATCCCTGGGTCAAACCAAGGGTCTGTGCCCTCCGCGGCGCTGTCAAGGGCCGGCGGCACGATCCGGCGCCGCGGACGGCATCCTCTCGGCCCGTGGGACGATGCCGTTCACAGCGTCGGCGCGGTGCCGCTGACGCCGGCCATCCACAAGGGAGGGCCTCCGCTGGCACCCGCTCAGCCCTCCTCGGGCACCTCGGGCAAGGTGTAGCGGGTCGCGCCGAGCAGGCCGTGCATGTACATGATGCCGCCGTGCGGGCGGCCGATCCGGGCCGCCTCGTAGAGGTAGCCGAAGACCTCGTCGGCGCGCCCGGCATCGACGACCACGGTGAGGATCTCCTTCTCGCTCTGCTCGCCCATGCCGCGGTAGCTGAGCGGCGCGAGGTGGCCGGCGCCGCGCGCGTAGGTGATGTTGGCGCTGACGATCTGCCACTCGTCACGCAGCCCCTTCAGGGCCGGCAGCGCGGCCTCCTTGGGCACGATGCAGGTGATCAGCTTGTGCGCGTCCTCGTCGCTCATCGCCGGCGCCGGCCCCGCTTGTCCAGCCGCTCGAGGATCTCGGGCGGGATGTAGGTGGCCGCCTTCTCCAGCGGGGTCACGTACATCACGCCCATGCCCGGGGTGTCGAGCTGGCCGGCGATGTAGATGCGCTCGAAGATGCGGTCGACCTGGTCGCTGGCGACCAGGATGTTGACCACCTCCTTCTCGACCTCGATCGCCAGGCCGAGCAGCCCGAGGCGCTCGCGCACCCCGGTGCCGCGCGCGTAGGCGGTGGTCGCCCCCTGCGCGCCGGCGTCCTGCGCGGCCTGGATGATGCGGTCGCCGACGCCGCGCTGGACCACGCAGGTGATCAGCGCGACGTCGGTGAGGATCGGTATTTCCTGCGTGCTCATGCCGGTTGCTCCTGGGCGCGGTCTGCGCGGGCTTCCTGGGCGGCGTGACGGCGCTCGATCTTCCAGCGGATCCACAGGCCGGTGGTGAGCACCGCGACGATCGGCCCGATCGACGCCATCGAGAGGATGCCGAAACCCTCGACCGCGCCGACCGCTTCGCCGAAGCCGAGCCCCATCGCCAGCACCAGCGGCACCGTGACCGGCCCCGTGGTGACGCCGGCGCTGTCCCAGGCGACGTTGACGAACTCCTCGCTGGAGAACCAGGTCAGCACCAGCGCCAGGCCGTAGCCCGGCAGCAGCAGCGCCGCGATCGGCAGGTCGAAGACGATCTTCAGCACGCCGACGGCGATGCCGACGCCGACCCCGAGCGCCACCGCCAGCATCAGCAGGCGCTTGCGGAAGGCGCCGTTGGTCAGCTCCTCGACCGTCATCCCGAGGGCGTTCAGCGCCGGCTCGGCGAGGGTCGCGGCGAAACCGAGGATCCAGGCGAAGGCGACCGCGATCATCAGCCCGAGGAGCAGCGAGTAGAGCGGCGATTCGGCCACCGCCTCGATGCTGAAGAAGGCGGCCGGCACCAGCCCGCCGGACTGCCCGCCGAGCTTGGCCAGGCCGTAGCTGAGGCCGACGTTGAACACGATCATGCCGACCACGGTCAGCACCAGGCCGTAGGCGATCGCGCCGGGATGGCTGAGGCGCTCGCGCAGCAGGTAGTGCAGCACCAGGAACAGGAACAGCACCAGCGGCACCACCGCGCGCAGCCCGCCGACGACCTCGGCGCCCGGCGTGCGCTCGTACCAGGCCGGCTCCGCGGCGGCCTGCTGCAGCGCCTGGGCCTGCAGCAGCACCTGCTCCGCGTCGCCGGAGGCGGCCAGCGCGAGGCCGAGCAGCATCACCCCGAGCACCGGGAACAGCGACGCCAGGGTGACGATGCCGAACCCTGACAGCGAGGTCTGCCCCTTGCCCGCCGCGACCGCGATGCCGATGCCGAGCGAGAGCACCAGCGGCACGGTGACCGGGCCGGTGGTCACCGCCCCGCAGTCCCACGCCAGTCCCAGCACCTTGGACAGCTCGGGGTCGGCGGCCAGGTAGGCGGTCAGCAGCAGCGTCGGCGCCAGCGTGGCGTAGATCATCGGCTTCAGGCTGACCCCGTAGAGGAAGCGCAGGGTGCCGAGCACCGCCGCCGCGCCGACGCCGATCCCGACCACCAGCACCAGGTACTCGGACCAGCCGTTGAGCAGCGCGTAGAGGTAGGGCGCGCGCTCCGGGTCGACGATCTGCCCGGCCGCCTTCAGCGCGCCGATCGCCGGCTCGGCGAAGGTGACGCCGATGCCGAGCAGGAAGATCACCGCCAGCACCACCGGCAGCCGGCAGCGGGCCGGCAGGGTGCCGCCGATCAGCTCGCCGAACGGCATCAGCCCGAGCTTCAGCCCCTCCATGAACAGCATCAGGCCCAACACCACCGCGACCAGGCCGGCGCCGATGACCCAGGAATCGGTCACCTCCTCGCGCAGGATCAGCACCTGGAACAGCACCAGGTAGAGCGCCAGCGGCACCACCGCGCGCAGCTGCTCGGCCAGGCGCACGCCGACGTACGGGCGCACGATGTGCAGCACCTGCAGCGGCGTCGGGTGCAGCGCCCGCGGCCGGTAGGGCAGCTCGTTGCCCGCGGCGTCGGTCTCGATCTCGGGCACCAGCAGCTTGTAGCTGACCTTGTGCTGGCGCAGGGTGACCTCCTGCAGGAAGGCACCGAAACGGTATTGCTTGGCACTCATCGGTGGGGGAAACGCCTGTTTCTAGAGTTCTTCTGCCAGGCGGGCCATCCGCGCCCGCTCCTCCGGGTCCGGTAGCCTACCGTATCCGGCGCCCATGTTCTCGTGCATGTGCGCGACCTGGGAGGTCGCCGGGATCGCGCAGGTCACCGCCGGGTGGCCGACGATGAACTTCAGGAAGAACGCGGCCCAGCTGCTGCAGTCGAACTCCGCGGCCCACCCCGGCAGCGGCGAGCCGCGCACCCGGCGGAACAGCGCCCCGCCCTGGAACGGGCGGTTGGCGATCACCGCGATGCCGCGCTCGGCGGCGAGCGGCAGCAGGCGCGCCTCGGCCGCGCGGTCGACGACGTTGTAGGTCAGCTGGACGAAGTCGAGCGGCAGCGTCTGCATCAGCGTTTCCAGCTCGGCGTGGCGGCGGCCGTGCGAGGTGGTGACGCCGACGTAGCGCACCCGGCCCGCCGCCTTCCACTCTGCCAGCGTCTCCAGGTGCACCTCCCAGTCGACCAGGTTGTGCACCTGCAGCAGGTCGAAGCGCTCGAGTCCCCACAGTGCGGCCGACTCGCGCAGCTGCCGGATCCCGGAGTCGCGCCCCCAGGTCCACACCTTGGTCGCCGCGAACAGCCCCTGCGGCCGGTCGAGCCGGCGCAGGCCGTGGCCGATCACCGCCTCGGCGCGGCCGTACATCGGCGACGAGTCGACCAGCCCGCCGCCGTGCGCGAAGAACGCCGCCAGCACCTCGGCGCGGCGGTCCATCGCGAAGACGGAGTCGACGTTGAAGGTGATCCACGAGCCCATGCCGATCACCGCCAGCGGCTCGCCGCGGCCGGCGCCGCAGGCCTCGCTGGACTCGGCGCCCCGG
>DATCZX010000137.1:0-6331 GCA_036525695.1 Gammaproteobacteria bacterium
CGGCGAGCCACTCGCGCTGCCCGTCGCGCTCCACCAGGAGGTAGGTGTAGTTGTTGCTGGCCCAGGCCTCCAGCACGGTGCCGGAGTGCGGCAGCGTCGGCGCGGTCGCCGGCAGGCCGAGCGCGCGCCCGGCCTGCGCGGTGCCGGGGTGGCCGGGCGGGGGCGCGGCGTGGGCGCCGAGCGCGGCCAGCAGCAGCGCGACGGGGAGCAGGCGGGTGCGGGCAGCAGGCATCGGCAGGTTGACCGTCGGTGGGCGAAGGGGCTGCTTGAGCGTAACGGCGCACCGCGCGGTCGGCAACCGCGGCGCGGGGCTGCCGGCCTACTGCTCGGCCGCGTCCTCGAGCGCCTCGGTCAGCCGCCGGTGGTCGAGGTGGACGACGTAGAAGCCGAAGCCGGCGCACAGGCCCCAGAAACCGAGCACCAGCTCCGCCTCGATCAGCTGCGACAGCAGCAGCGGCACGAACAGCACCCCGGGCGCCAGCATCGCCAGCAGCGGGCTGTTGAGCCGGCCGAGCAGCCGGCAGCCCTGCTCGATCGGGGTCAGCGCGCCCTTGAACACGCCGCGCCCCGGCCACACCACCGTGCCGTACTTGACCCGCAGCGTCAGCTGGTTGCCCGACAGCTCGCCGTTGAACTCCTTCGGCCGGATATCGCTGCGTTTCTGCAGGAACAGGGCCTGCAGGCGCTTGACGAAGACCTGCTTCGTGCGCGGGCTGACCAGGTTGAGCTGTTTGCCGAGCATGCTGCCGCGGGTCCCCTCGGGCGCACCCCGCCGCGGCCGGGTGGATGGCTGTTTGAAAAACCCTATACCGAGCCCGGATGATACGTCAGTCGGCGAGGCTGGCAAGCGTCCCGCGGCGAGCCGCCCGTGGCGCTGCCCACGGTGGGCTTGCTGCCGCCGCGCAGCGTTCCTTAGAGTGGCCTGGCCCGTCGCCACCCGAGCCTGCCATGGCCAGCACCTACCGGCCCAGCGTCTGCCCGCACGACTGCCCGAGCACCTGCGCGCTCGAGGTCGAGGTGCTCCCCGGGGGGCGGGTCGGCAAGCTGCGCGGGGCGCGCGGCAACGACTTCACCCAGGGCGTGATCTGCGCCAAGGTCGCGCGCTACGCCGAGCGCGTGCACCACCCGGAGCGGCTGACCACGCCGCTGCGCCGGCTCGGGCCGAAGGGCAGCGGGCGCTTCGAGCCGGTCGACTGGGACACCGCGCTCGAGACCCTCGCCGGGGCCTTCCACGAGGCCGCCGCGCGCCACGGTCCCGAGGCGGTCTGGCCGTACCGCTACGCCGGCACCATGGGCGTGGTGCAGCGCGACGGCCTCGAGCGCCTGACCCACTGCCTCGGCTACTCGCGCCAGCTGAAGACCATCTGCGCCAGCGCCATCGGCGCGGCGCTGCAGGCGGGCCTCGGCGCGAACCGCGGCACCGACCCGCGCGAGACGCCGGAGAGCGACCTGGTGGTGTTCTGGGGCTGCAACGCCGCCGCCACCCACGTGCACGCGCTGCACCTGGCCAAGCAGGCGCGCCGCCGGCGCGGGGCGCGCATCGTGGTGGTCGACCCGTACCGCAACGGCACCGCCGCGCAGGCCGACCTGCACCTCGCCCTGCGCCCCGGCACCGACGGCGCGCTGGCCTGCGCGGTGATGCACGTGCTGTTCCGCGACGGCCTCGCCGACCGCGACTTCCTCGCCCGCCACACCGACCGGCCGGAGGCCCTGGAGCGCCACCTGGCCAGCCGCGACCCGGCCTGGGCGGCGGCGCTGACCGGGCTGGAGGCGGGCGCGATCGAGGCCTTCGCGCGCGAGTACGGCAGCACCGCGCGCAGCCTGATCCGCCTCGGCTACGGCCTGTCGCGCTCGCGCAACGGGGTGCCCAACGCCCACGCGGTGACCTGCCTGCCGGCGGTCAGCGGCGCCTGGCGCCACCGCGGCGGCGGCCTGCTGCACGGCAACGGCGCGCTGTACAGGCTCGACACCACGCTGGTCGAGGGGCTGGACCGGCTGGACCCGGCGGTGCGCGCGCTCGACATGTCGCGGCTCGGCGCGGTGCTGACCGGGGAGCGGCGCGACCTCGGCGACGGCCCCCCGGTGACGGCGATGCTGGTGCAGAACACCAACCCGGCGGCGGTCGCCCCGGAGAGCGGCCGGGTGCGCGCCGGGCTGCTGCGCGAGGACCTGTTCCTGTGCGTGCACGAGCAGTTCCTGACCGACACCGCGCGGCTCGCCGACCTGGTGCTGCCGGCGACCACCTTCCTCGAGCACGACGACCTCTACAAGGGCGGCGGCCACGTCTACCTGCAGGTCGCGCGGGCGCTGCTGCCGGCCTACGCCGAGAGCCGCTCGAACCACGCCGTGGTCTGCGACCTGGCGCGTCGCCTCGGGGCCGCGCACCCGGGTTTCGGCATGAGCGCGTGGGAACTGGTCGACGCCACGCTGCGCGACTCCGGGCTGCCCGGGGCCGACGCGCTGTACGCCGCCGGCGGCCACGACTGCAGCCTGCCGTTCGCGGAGGCCCACTTCCTGACCGGCTTCGCCCACCCCGACGGGCGCTTCCGCTTCAGCCCGGAGTGGGCCGCGCTCGGCGCCGACCACGCGGCGCTGCCGGAACTCCCCGACCACGTGGCGCTGATCGACGCCGCCGACGCCACCCACCCGTTCCGGCTGGTCACCGCGCCGGCGCACGACTTCCTCAACACCTCGTTCACCGAGACCGCCACCTCGCGCCGCCGCGAGGGGCGGCCGACGGCGCTGCTGCACCCCGACGACTGCGCCGCGCTCGGGCTGGCCGACGGTGACCCGGTACGGCTCGGCAACCGCCGGGGCGAGCTGGCCCTGCACGCCCGCGCCTTCGCCGGGCTGCAGCGCGGCGTCGTGGTGGTCGAGAGCATCTGGCCGCACGACGCCTTCGCCGGCGGCATCGGCATCAACCTGCTGACCTCGCCCGACCCGGCGCCACCGCTCGGCGGCGCGGTGTTCCACGACACCGCGGTCTGGGTACGGCCGGCCTGAGCGCGTCGCGGCGGCACGCAGACGGATGCTGTGACCGATCTGTAAGCTCCGGGCTGGTTGACTGCAGGCAGGTGCAGACCATGCTCAACTGAGCGCACGCCGGCCAGGGACGGCGGAGAAGGCCGGCGCGCCGAGGAGGCTCGATGCCGATGAAGAAGGTCAGCCTGGCAAAGATCACCCGCCCGGGTATCCGCCGGGCGGTGCCGCGGCCGCGGCTCTTCTCGCGCCTCGACGACGGCCTCGCCAGCCGCCTGCTGTGGCTCTGCGGCCCGCCGGGCGCCGGCAAGACCACGCTGGCGGCGAGCTACCTCGAGGCGCGCCCGGGACGCTGCCTGTGGTACCAGCTCGACCGCGGCGACGCCGACATCGCCACCTTCTTCTACTACCTGCGCGAGGCGGTCGGGGAACCGGGCGAGGCCGGGGCGGCGCCCCTGCCGCTGCTGACCCCCGAGTACCTCGACGACATCCCGACCTTCACCCGGCGCTTCTTCCGCGAGCTGTTCGCGCTCGATGCCGAGCCGTTGCTGCTGGTGTTCGACAACTTCCACGAGGTGCCGCTGCAGTCGCCGCTCGCCGGGGTGTTCCGCGACGGCCTCGGCGAGGTGCCCGAGCACGGCGCGGTGCTGGTGCTGAGCCGCGACGACCCGCCGCCGGCGCTGGCCCGGCTGCGCGCCAGCGGCACGCTGGTGACCCTCGGCTGGCCGGACCTGCAGCTGACCCGCGAGGAGTCCGACGCGATCGCGCTGCAGCGCGACCGGCGGCTCTGCGCCGAGGCCCTCGACGGCCTCTACCAGCGCAGCTCAGGCTGGGCTGCCGGCCTGGTCCTGCTGCTCGAGCAGGGGGCTGGCAGCACCAAGGCGCTGGAGGCCGCCGAGCGGCTGCTGCCGCAGGTGCTGTTCGACTACCTGACCGGCGAACTGTTCGAGCAGATGAGCGCGGAGACCCAGCAGTTCCTGCTCAGCACCGCCTGCCTGAAGCGGATCAGCCTGGAGATGGCCGCCGCGCTGGACGCCGCCGGCCACGGCCCGGCGATCCTGCAGAAGCTCGCCCAGGCGGGCAGCTTCGTCACCGAGCGCAGCCTGCCCGAGGGGCTGGTGTTCGAGTTCCACCCGATGCTGCGCGAGTTCCTGCTGCGCCGCGCGCGCGAGCAGGCCAGCCCGGCGCAGTTCAGGCAGTGGCAGGAACGCGCCGCGGAGCAGCTGCTCGAGGCCGGGCAGGTCGAGGACGCGATCGAGCTGCTGCTCGAACTGGGGCAATGGGACCGCGCCGCGGCGGAGGTCGCGCGGCACGCCGGCGCACTGGTCCAGCAGGGGCGCGGCGAGACCATGGCCGGGTGGTTCGACGACTTCCCGCCCGAGGTGTTCGAGGCGAACCCGTGGCTGCTCTACTGGCACGGCGTCTGCCGCAGCCACGTCACCCCGCGCGAGAGCCGCCGGCTGTTCGAGCGCGGCCACGCGCTGTTCACCGGCGGTCCGGCGGCCGCGCGCGAGGGGGCGCTGCTGTGCAGCTGCGGCGTGATCGACGCGGTGCTGCAGGAGATGGACGACCTGTCGCTGCTCGACCCGTGGATCGCCGAGCTGAGCAGCTGCCTCGAGGCGGAGGGCGAGCCGTTGGCGCCGGCGCTCGAGGCGCGCATCGCCGGCAGCCTGTTCAGCGCGACCATGGTGCGCTGGCCGGACACCGAGGCGCTGCGCCAGTGGCTGGAGCGGGCCTACACGCTGTCGCTGGCCTCCGGCGACAGCGCGCTGCGCCTGGCGATCGAGCCGCAGGTGGCGATCTCGGTGATGTGGACCGGCCACTTCGAGCGCGCCCGCGCGGTGCTCGACGGCCTGCACGCGCTGGCGGAGAGCGGGCGCATCCCGCCGCTCGGCACCGTCGCGCTCGACCACGCCGAGGCGATGTACCGGATGCTGGTCAACGACCGCGACGGCGCGCTGGCCGCCGTCGCGCACGGCCTGGAGACCGCGGCGGCCAGCGGCATCCAGCTGCACAAGCACCAGCTGCGCGCGATCGCCGCCGCGGCCCACCTCGGCAACGGCGAGCTCGACGCCGCGGCCAGCGAACTGGAGCTGCTGAACAGGGAGCTGCGCCAGCTGCGCCGCTTCGACCTCTGCGTCTACCACTACGTCGCCGGCTGGTACGCGCAGCTGCGGCACGACGCGGTGGCCGCGTACCAGGAGTTCAAGCAGTCGCTGCGCCTCGCCAGCGAGGTCGGCATCCCGTTCTACGAGGTGATCTGCCGGCTCGGCCTGGCGCGTCTCGCCGCGGCCCAGGACGAGCGCGTCTGCGCCTCGCACCTGACCAAGGTCCACGCGCTGACGCGCAACATCAACAGCCACCTGCTGGCGTTCATGGCGCTGCTGCCGTACGTCGAGATCGCGCTCGAGCACGGCCGCCGCCAGTCGGCGCTGAACTCGCTGCGCTACGCCTTCGGCCTCGGCCGCGAGCACGGCTATTACCACCTGCTCGGCTGGGACCCGGAGCTGATGGCGCGGCTCTGCGTGGTGGCCCTCGAGGAGGGGATCGAGCCGGGCTACGCGCAGGCGCTGGTGCGCCGCCGCGGGCTGTTCCCGGAGAGCCCGCCGTACCACCTCGAGGCGTGGCCGTGGCCGTTCCGGGTGCGCACCCTCGGCGGTTTCGAGGTCAGCCGCGAGGGGCAGGCGCTGGCCGGCGAGGGCAAGGCGCAGCGGCGGCCGCTCGACCTGCTCAAGCTGCTGGTCGCCCTCGGCGGCAGCGACGTGCGCAGCGAGCAGGCGGCCGAGGCGCTGTGGCCGCACGTCGACGGCGACTACGCCTACCGCTCGCTGACCACCACGCTGCACCGGCTGCGCAAGCTGCTCGGCGACGACGACGCGGTGCTGCTGCGCGACGGCCGGCTGAGCCTGAACCCGCGGCTGTGCTGGGTCGACGCGCGCGCCTTCGCCGAGCTCAGCGGCGAGCTGGAGGCGCGGCTGCGCGCTCCCGGCGAAGCGCTCGACGCGGATGCCGTCGAACCGCTGGCGCAACAGCTGCTCGACCTCTACCGCGGCAACTTCCTCGCCGACGAGGACGAGCTGCCGCAGTACCTCGCCTACCGGGAACACCTGCGCGCGCGCTTCACCCGCTGCGTCAGCCGGCTCGCTGCGCGGCACGAGGCACGCGGGAGTGCAGAGCAGGCACATGACTGCCTGGAGCGCGGGATTGAGTCAGACCCGGCAAATGAGGCACTGTACCGGATGCTGATCGAGAGCCAGCTGCGCGCCGGCATGACGCTGGAGGCGGGGGCAACCTACGAGCGCTGCCGAGCGGCACTCTGGTCGTTGCGCCAGGCCACGCCGACGGCCGAGAC
>DATCZX010000138.1:0-3067 GCA_036525695.1 Gammaproteobacteria bacterium
TCACATTCCGATCCGCACATCGCCGGGCGCCATGGCGCCGACGGCCTCATTGCCTGCCACGAGTGCGACCGCCTGCATCGCCTCGCGCCGCTGCCGGCCGGCGGCGAGGCGCGCTGCGGGCGCTGCAGCGCGACGCTCTACCGCAACGTCCCGCACAGCCTCGATCGCAGCGCCGCCCTGTACCTCGCGGCCCTGTTCCTGTTCATCATGGCGAACGTCTTTCCGTTCATCGCGCTCAAGTTCGGCGAGCGTGTGGAGCAGACGGTGCTGGTCTCCGGCGCGTTCGCGCTCGGCCGCGCCGGCATGCCCGAACTCGGCGTGCTGGTGTTCCTGACCAGTTTCCTGTTTCCGCTGCTCACCCTCGGTGGCATGCTCTACGTGGTGATGGCGCACCGCCTCGGGACGCGGCCACCGTACCTCGCGGCGGTCTATCGCATGGTGAGCGCGCTCGCGCCCTGGAGCCTGATCGGCGTGTTCATGCTCGCGCTGCTGGTGTCGATCGTGAAGCTGATGGACATGGCGAGCGTCGTGCCCGGCACCGGCCTGTACGCCTTCGTCGCGCTGCTGGTCGTGGCCTCGGCGGCGGTGGCGAACTTCGAGCACGGCACGGTCTGGCCGCGCATCGGGCCGCGCACCCTGCCCGCGGGCGGCGGCGACCCGCACGCCTCGCAGGGCAGCGCCGCGAAGCACGGCCTCATCGCCTGCCACGTCTGCGAGCTGCTGGTCGAGGCGCGCCGCGCGCGGGCCGGCTGCCCGCGCTGCGGCAGCGCGCTGCACGCGGCGCGCAAGCCCGAGAGCCTGTCGCGCACCTGGGCGCTGCTGGCGGCGGCCACGGTGCTGCTGATTCCGGCGAACGTCTACCCGGTGATGACCGTGATCCAGCTCGGCCAGGGCGAGCCGAACACCATCCTCTCGGGCGTGCTGCACCTGATCCAGGCCGGCATGTGGCCGCTCGCGCTGCTGGTGTTCTTCGCCAGCTTCGTGGTGCCGTTCAGCAAGATCGCGGTGCTGGTGCTGCTGCTGGTCACGGTGCAGCGCGGCTCGGGCTGGCGGCCGCGCGACCGCACGCGCCTGTACCGCATCACCGAGGTGATCGGCGCCTGGTCGATGGTGGATGTGTTCCTCGTGGCCATTCTGGTCGCGCTGGTGAACATGGATTCGCTCGCCACGGTGCGCCCCGGGCCCGGCGTGCCGTTCTTCGCCGCGGCGGTGATCGCCACCATGCTCGCGGCCCATGCCTTCGACCCGCGGCTGATCTGGGACCGCGCCGGCCGCGGCAGGGCGGGCGCGGCCGGTCGCGCGCGGGGCGTCGCGACATGAGCACGCCGCCGGATCCGCTGGACCTCGCAGGCGAGCCGGACGTCCACCGGCGCGCCAGCGTGTCGCTGGTGTGGCTGATCCCGCTGATCACGGTCCTGATCGGCGGCTGGCTGATCTTCAAGACGCTCTCGGAGAAGGGCCCGACGATCACCATCAGCTTCAAGACCGCCGAGGGCATCGAGGTCGGCAAGACCAAGGTGAAGTACAAGAACATCGAGATCGGCGTGGTCGACGGCCTGAGCTTCAGCGGCGACTTCGCCCACGTGGTGGTGCGCGCCGCACTCAACAAGGAAGCCGAGCCGCTGGTGCGGCGCGACACGCGTTTCTGGGTGGTGAAGCCCAGCCTCGGGGTGCGCGGCGTCTCGGGCCTGTCGACGCTGGTGACCGGCGCCTACATCGAGATCGAGCCGGGGCAGGGCGCGGCGCAGACCCACTTCACCGGGCTGGAGGTGCAGCCGGTGGTGCGCGCGGACGAGGCCGGCCGCAAGATCGTGCTGATCGCCCCGAAGCTCGGCTCGATCGACCGCGGCTCGCCGCTCTATTACCGCGGCGTGCTGGCCGGCGAGGTGCTCGGCTACGAGCTTGCCAACGATGCCAAGTCGGTGCTGCTGCACGCCTTCGTCAAGGTGCCCTTCGACCGGCAGATCCGCGGCAACACGCGCTTCTGGAACGCGAGCGGCATCGACGTCGCCGTCGGCGCCGACGGCGTGCGCGTGCGCACCGAGTCGGTCCAGGCGCTGCTCTTCGGCGGCATCGCTTTCGAGACGCCGGACACCGCCGAGGCGGTCTCGCAGGACGTCGAGGGCCTGGTCTTCACCCTGCACGAGAACGCGGCGGCCGTGGCCGAGCGCAGCTTCACGCGCAAGGTGAAGTTCGTGCTGTTCTTCGAGGGCTCGGTGCGCGGCCTGTCGGTGGGCGCGCCGGTGGAATTCAAGGGCATCCGCGTCGGCTCGGTGACCGACGTGCGGCTCGAGTTCGACGGCAAGGAAAACGCCTTCCGCATTCCGGTAGTAATCGAGATGGAGCCCGAGCGCGTTGTGGAGCGTGGCGGCCGGATGTCCACCGCCGACCCGGTGAAGACGCTGAACGCGCTGGTGGCGCGCGGCCTGCGCGCGCGCTTGCAGACCGGCAACCTGCTCACCGGGCAGCTGTTCGTCGAGCTCGACATGCACCCGGGCACGAAGGTGCGCCTCGCGCTGAACGGCAAGACCGCCGGCTACGGCATGCCGGAACTGCCGACGATCCCCGCGAGCCTGGACCAGATGACCACGTCGCTGCGCAGCTTCCTCGAGCGGCTCGAAAGAGTGGACATCGAGGGCATCGGCGCCGAGCTGAAGTCGACGCTGACCGGCGCGAACCAGCTGGTCAACGCGCCCGAGCTGCAGAAGGCGGTGCTCGAGCTGCGCGCCTCGATGGAAAGCTTCCGCAGCCTGCTGCGCAAGGTCGACCAGCGCGCCGAGCCGATCGCCGACAACCTCGACAAGGCGCTGGTCGAAGGCCGTCGCGCGCTCGAGCAGGCGCGCAACACGCTTGGCCTGATCGACCGCACGCTGGACCCCTCCTCGCCGCTGCACGAGGGCGCGGCGCGTCTGTCGGAGGAGCTGACCGAAACCGCGCGCTCGATCCGCAGCCTGGTCGACATGCTGGAACGCAATCCCCAATCGGTACTCTTCGGCAAGACGCCACCGGGAGGCAAATGACGAAATCCATCCCGCACCGGGTGCCGCGCAGCACGCTGCTGGCGCTC
>DATCZX010000139.1:0-3879 GCA_036525695.1 Gammaproteobacteria bacterium
GGTAGACCCCCAGCGTCGGCGGCGCCCCGCCGCCCCACAGGAGCCCAGCATGAGCCAGACCACCCCCGTCAGCCCGGCCGCCGCCAAGCGCCGCTACGTGTTCATCGTCGGCAGCCCGCGCAGCGGCACCACCTGGCTGCAGCTGCTGCTGGCGCAGCACCCCGCGGTCGCCACCCACCAGGAGACGCACCTGTTCCACAACTACCTGGGGCCGCTGGAGCGCGCCTACCTGGGCGGGCGTGATGCGGCGCTGGTGCGCGACGTCGGCATCCACAACATCGTCAGCGAGCAGGAGCTGTACGAGTTCAGCCGGCAGTTCGCGCTGCGCGCGCTGGACAACATCGCCGCCGGCAACCCCGAGGCCGAGGTGGTGCTGGAGAAGTCCCCGGACCACGTGCGCGACCACGAGCTGATCCTGCGCGTGCTGCCGGAGGCCTACTTCGTCCACCTGATCCGCGACCCGCGCGACGTCGCGATCTCGATGCGCAGCGCCGGGCGCGGCTGGGGGCGCTCGTGGGCGCCGAGCCGCACCCACGGTGCCGCCGCGACCTGGGCGCACAACGTCGCCCGCGGGCTGGAGATCGCCGGCAAGAGCTCGCGCTACCTGGAGCTCCGCTACGAGGACCTGCTCGCCGACGGGGTGGCCCGGCTCGGCGGCCTGCTGGCCTGGCTCGGGCTCGAGGCCGACGACGGCTTCTGCGCCGCGGCGCTGTCCGCGTGCAAGATCGAGAACCTGCGCGACGGGGCCGCCGCGGTGCGCTCGCCGTGGGCGCTGCGGAAGGAACCCGAGGGGTTCTACCGCTCCGGGCGCAGCGGCGGCTGGCGCGACCAGCTCGGGCGGCGCGAGCTCGAGACCATCGAGTACCTCGCCGGCCCGCTGATGGACCGCCTCGGTTACGCCCGCGCGCTGCCACCACGGCGTCGCCGGCCCGCCGCGCTGGCGCTGTTCAACGGCCTCGCCGCCGCCCGGGACCGGACCATCGGCCTGCTGCGGGCGATCTGAACGGCCACGCCGCCGACCTGCCGGGGGGGGCTCCGGCCGCCCTCCCGCGCGGCATGCTGCCCCGCGCTGCGCACGCCGCCCGGCGTGCTGCCCCGGTGGCGGTTACAATTGGTATGCCCGTTGCCCGGGCCAGCCGCGCCTCCCGCGACCGGCTGTTGTCCAGCCGCAGCGAGGAAGCCACGCGTGGAACGGAAGATCGACAGCAAGGACCTGGTCCCCGGCATGTACGTGACCCGGCTCGACCGGCCGTGGATCGACACCCCGTTCCTGTTCCAGGGGTTCCGGGTGGAGACCTACGACGACATCCTGACGGTGCAGAAGTACTGCGAGTACGTCTACGTCGACGAGGAGCGCAAGGGAGAGGAGTTCACGCCGCTCGATTTCAGCCCGCTCGGCATCGAGCCCGAGAAGGGGCCGCCGGCCAAGGGCCTGCTGCCGCGCCGGGTCACCAGCTACCTCGACCAGGCCAGCGTCGAGGACGAGCTGCCGCGGGCCAAGGCCTCGGTGCAGACCATCGGCAAGGCGATCCACGGCTTCATGGAGGGGATCCGCGAGGGGCGCAAGCTCGACGCCGAGAACCTCGAGCGCGCGGTCGACGACATGGTCGACAGCGTGGTGCGCAACC
Source organism: Gammaproteobacteria bacterium (assembly GCA_036525695.1). Classification (GTDB taxonomy): domain Bacteria; phylum Pseudomonadota; class Gammaproteobacteria; order QNFN01; family QNFN01; genus DATCZX01. Next base: position 1,629 of record DATCZX010000139.1, read on the forward strand.
CGGACGCGATGATCTGGCTGTCCAAGCTGAAGAACCTGGACAACTACGCCTACGACCACGCCATCGTCACCTCGGTGCTGGCGGTGATGTTCGGCCGCCACCTCGGCATGTCGCGCAAGGACCTCGGCGAGCTCGGCCTCGCCGGCCTGCTGTTCGACATCGGCAAGGTGCGGCTGCCGCCGAACCTGCTGACCAAGCCGGGCAAGCTGAGCGAGGAGGAGTTCGAGGAGGCGCGCCGGCACGTCGAGTACGGCACCGAGATCCTCGCCGCCACCGAGGGCATGCCGGCACGCGTGGTCGAGGCGGCGCGCACCCACCACGAGCGGCACGACGGCAAGGGCTACCCGCAGGGGCTGGTCGGCTCGACCATCCCGATCTTCGGCCGCATCGTCGGCATCGTCGACTGCTACGACGCGATCACCACCACGCGCGCGTACCAGCCGTCGATCTCCGCGCACATGGCCGTGCGCCAGCTCTACGACTGGCGCGACCGCGACTTCCAGGAGGAGTTGCTGGAGCAGTTCATCCAGTGCCTCGGCGTCTACCCGACCGGCACCATCGTCGAGCTGACCACCGGCGAGATCGGCATCGTCGTGGCGCAGAACCGCACCCGGCGGCTGCGCCCGCGGGTGATGCTGATCCTCGACGAGGACAAGGTGGCGAAGAAGCAGAACCCGGTCCTCGACCTGACCCACGTCGCCACCGACAGCAGCGGCGAGAAGCTGGAGATCGTCCGCTCGCACGACCTCGGCGCCTTCGGCATCGACCCCAAGGCGTATTTCCTCTGAAGCAACGGAGCGGCGACTGATGGCCGACGGGCTGAGCCGTGCCGAGTTCCTCGACGCGGTCGAGCGCCGCTGCGCGCACGAGGCGGCGGTCGCCGAGCCGTTCGGGCTGGTGCTGGTGCGGCTCAACCACCTGAAGCAGATCAGCCACGCCTACGGCTACCAGGTCGGCGACGCGCTGCTGCAGGCGCAGCTGGGCCGGCTGGCCGCTGCGGCCCGTCCGCAGGACCTGGTCGGCCACCTCGGCGGCAGCACCTTCGCGCTGCTGCTCGGCCCGCCGTGCGGCGAGTCGATGGTCGAGCTGGCGATCAACCGGATGCTGAGCGTGATCGAGGAGCCGATCCACGTCAGCAGTACCCGCCTGAGCTGCAAGTGCCACGGCGCCGGGGTGCTGTTCCCCGAGCACGGGCAGACCGCTTCGGCGCTGCTGGCGCTGGCGGAGAAGTCGCTCGACCGTGCGCGGACGCTCGGCAAGCCGTGCGTGACCCCGGCCGACGAGGTGCCGCTGGCGCCGATGGGCGACTTCCACATCCTCGAGAGCATGGAGTACGGCATCGCCCACCACGAGTTCGAGCTGCACTACCAGCCGCAGATCGAGCTCGAGAGCGGCGTGGTGCACGGCATCGAGGCGCTGGTGCGCTGGAACAGCCCGAGCCTCGGCCACGTGCCGCCGGCGCGCTTCATCCCGCTGCTCGAGCTCAGCGACATGATCCTGCCGCTGACCCGCTGGATCCTGAACACCGCGCTGCGCGACTACCGCAAGATCGCCGCGCTGAACAGCGGCCTGACCATCTCGGTGAACCTGTCGGCGCCGCTGCTGACCCACCCCGAGCTGATCGACACCATCGGCGACGCGCTGGCGATCTGGGGCATGCCGCCCGAGCGGCTGATGATCGAGATCACCGAGACCGCGATGCTGCACCAGCCCGAGGCGAGCATCGAGTCGCTGCACCGGCTGCGCAAGTTCGGCGCGCTGGTGTCGATCGACGATTTCGGCACCGGCTACTCGTCCCTCTCCCACCTGGAGCAGCTGCCGACCGACGAGCTCAAGGTCGACATGTCGTTCGTGCGCCGCATGAGCGAGAGCGAGCACGACCGCAAGATCGTCCGCGCGGTGATCGACCTCGCGCACACCTTCGAGATGAAGGTGGTCGCCGAGGGGATCGAGCACGCCGGCATCGCCGAGATCCTGCGCGGCTACGGCTGCGACTTCGGCCAGGGCAACTACTTCAGCAAGCCGCTGACCCAGGCGGAGCTGCTCGGTTACCTGGTCGCCCACCGCGCGCGCTAGCCCGCGCCCCGCCAAGCGGAACCCCCGATGACCAGCAAACGTGACCTCGCGCTAGTGGCGGCGATCGTCGTCGCCCTCGGCCTGCTCTGGCCCGGCATCTCGCAACCGGTGCTGACGCTGAGCGGCACCATCGACAAGGCCGACGTGGTCGAGCTCGGCCTCGACCTGCTCGCCG
>DATCZX010000140.1:0-2943 GCA_036525695.1 Gammaproteobacteria bacterium
AGCCGCTTCCGCGAGATGTACCAGCCGGCGGCCGACCTGCTGAATCCGGGCATCGGTTTCGAGGAGCTGCTGCGCAAGACGGTCGCGCGGGGCTGCTACGCCGATCTCGGCCACCGCGAGCAAGCGTGGATCGCCGCGCGACTGCAGGACTTCGGCAAGCTGCGGGGGTTGCCGGAGCAGCAGCTGCGTGACGGCGTCTGGGTCAGCATCGCCGAGAGCCGCACCCAGGACGGCGGCACCGTCTGCGTCCACCGCGATATCAGCGCGCAGCGCAAGGCCGAGGAAGAGCTGATGCGGCGCGCCGCCCTGGTGCAGATGCTGCGCGAGATCGCCCTCGAGACCAACGAGGCGGACAACATCCCCGAGGCGATCCAGACCTGCATCGACAAGGTCTGCGCCTACACCGGCTTCGTCATCGGTCACGCCTGGTTGCCGCCGGAGCGCGACGAGACGCGTGAGCTGGTCCCCGCGCGCCTCTGGTACCTGCGCGAGCCGCAACGCTACCTGGCCTTCCGCGAGGCGACCGAGGCAAGCCGCTTCGCCCCCGGGGTCGGCCTGCCCGGGCGGGTCTGGGTCAGCCGCGAGCCGCACTGGATCGATGACCTCGCCGAGGACGTCAATTTCCCGCGCCGCGAGGTGGCTGTCGCTGCCGGTCTCGGCTCGGCGTGCGCCTTCCCGGTGCTCGAGCGCGATCGCGTCGTCGCGGTGCTCGAGTTCTACTCCGCCGGCGTGATCGAACGCGACACCCCGCTGCTGAACGCGGTGGCCCACCTGGCCAGCCAGCTCGGCCGGGTCACCGAGCGCAAGCGCGCGGTGATGGCGCTGAACAAGCTGCGCCAGGCGGTGGAGCAGAGCCCGGCGATGATCATGATCACCGACCGCCAGGGGGCCATCGAGTACGTCAACCCGGAGTTTTCCGCCAGCACCGGCTACCGGCCCGACGAGGCGATCGGGCGCACCCCGGCGCTGCTGAAGTCGGGGCAGATGGAACCCGAGGTGTACCGCGTGCTGTGGGAGACGATCACCAGCGGCCACGACTGGCGCGGGGAGTTCCTCAACCTGAGGAAGGACGGCTCGACCTACTGGGCGGCGACCACGGTCTCGCCGATCCGTGACCAGGGCGGCAACGTCACCCACTTCCTGGGCATCGCCGAGGACGTCACCGAGCGCAAGCGGAGCGAGGAGCGGATCGAGCACCTGGCCCACTTCGACCCGCTCACCGACCTGCCGAACCGCGCGCTGTTCCAGGCCCAGTCGCGGCAGATCCTCGCGGCCGCGCGCCGTTCCGGGCGGCCCGTGGCGCTGCTGATGCTCGACCTCGACGACTTCAAGGACGTCAACGACTCGCTCGGCCACGCCGCCGGGGACCGCCTGCTGGAGCAGGTGGCGGGGCGCCTGAAGGACTGCCTGCGCGAGGGTGACATGGTCGCCCGGCTGGGCGGCGACGAGTTCGCGCTGGTGTTGCCCGAGGTCGAGGGTCCCGAGGCGGTCGACACCGCGGTGCGGCGCCTGCTCGAGAAGGTGGCGGAGCCCTACACGCTCGATGAGCTCGACCTGTTCGTCAACGCCAGCGTGGGCATCGCCCTCTACCCCGGCGACGGCGAGGACGCGGAAACGCTGCTGAAGCACGCCGACCTGGCCCTGTACCGCGCCAAGAACCGCGGGCGCGGCACCTTCAACTTCTTCAAGCCGGCGATGGACCAGGAGGTCCAGCAGCGCAAGTCGCTCGAGAACGACCTGCGCAGCGCGCTTGCGCGGGGGGATTTACACCTGGTCTACCAGCCCCAGGTCGAGCTGGAGAACCGCCGCATGACCGGGGTCGAGGCGCTGGTCCGCTGGCACCACCCGGAGCGCGGGCCGATCTCGCCGGCGCAGTTCATCCCGATTGCCGAACGCAGCGGACTGATCGTCCAGCTCGGCGAGTGGGTGTTGGAAGAGGCGTGCCGCCAGGCCCGTGCGTGGCGTGATGCCGGGATGGTCGAGCTGGTGGTGGCGGTGAACCTGTCGCCGGTGCAGTTCAAGCACCCCGACCTGGTGGGGATGGTCGAGCGCGTGCTGCGCCGTTCGGGGCTGGAGGCGGAACTGCTGAACCTGGAGATCACCGAGGGCGTGGTGATGCAGGACACCGCGGCCAACCTGAAACTGATCGAGGCGCTGCGCGCGATGGGGATTCGCATCGCGCTCGACGACTTCGGCACCGGTTACTCGTCGCTGAGCTACCTGACCTCGCTGCCGGTCGACAAGATCAAGATCGACCGCTCGTTCGTCACCGCGCTGGCGGAGGACCCGGTCCGCCGCAGCATCGTGCGCAGCATCGTCGAGCTCGGCGGTGCGCTGGGCAAGCGGGTCAACGTCGAAGGGGTGGAGACCGCCGAGCAGCTCGCGGTGCTGGTCGGGCACTCGGTCGACGAGGTGCAGGGCTACTACTTCAGCCCGCCGGTGGCCGCCAAGGAGATCCAGCACATGGTCGCCAGGCCCGCCTGGCAGGAGCAGCTGCCGGAGCAGGCCCCGCGCAGCGGCGCCACGCGCCAGGCCGGCTGAGCGCCCGCCGACCCGACCCCCGGGCCGCGCGCCCGCGCGCAGCCCGCAGCCCTCCAGGCAAGAAAAGAACCGCCGGGATCCGCGTGGATCCCGGCGGCCGTGCAGCGCGGGGCGGATCGCCTCAGAGCGTGTAGCCGCGCTCGCCGTGCAGGGCGACGTCGAGCCCCTCGGTCTCCTGCTCCTCGTTGACGCGCAGGCCGATCAGGGCGTCGATCACCTTGAGGATCACGAAGGTGACGATGGCGTCGTAGAGCACCGTCGCCAGCACCGCGTAGAACTGGATCCACAGCTGGCCACCGATGCTCATGCCCTCGGCCAGGCCGCTGCCGCCGAGGGCCTCGCTGACGAACACGCCGGTCAGCAGCGCGCCGATGATGCCGCCGATACCGTGCACGCCGAAGC
>DATCZX010000141.1:0-3772 GCA_036525695.1 Gammaproteobacteria bacterium
AGCGCCGCGCGGGTCGCCGGGTCGGCGGGCGGCAGCTCGGCCAGGCCGCGCTGCCGCGCGCGGAAGTAGAGCATGGTGCCGCCGACCAGCAACGGGATGCGGCCGGCGGCGCGGATCGCGGCCAGCGCCGCCAGCGCGTCGTCGCGGAAGCGCCCGGCCGAGTAGGCCTCGCCCGGGTCGCAGATGTCGACCAGCCGGTGCGGGACCCGCGCCAGCAGCTCCGGCGGCGGTTTCGCCGTGCCGACGTCGAGGCCGCGGTAGACCAGCGCCGAGTCGCCGCGGACCAGGTCGCAGGGCAGCGCCGCGGCCAGCGCCACCGCGAGCTCGGTCTTGCCCGAGGCGGTCGGCCCCATCAGGCAGAGCGCCGGCGGCAGCGCGGCGGCGTCCACGGGCTGCGCGGCGACGCTCACCGGCCGCGCAGGAAGCGGCGGTCGAACTCCTCCAGCGGGATCTCGATCCAGGTCGGCCGGCCGTGGTTGCACTGGTCGCTGCGCTCGGTGCGCTCGATGTCGCGCAGCAGCGCGTTCATCTCCGCCGGCTCGAGCCGCCGCTGGGCGCGCACCGAGCCGTGGCAGGCGCAGGTCGCCAGCACCGCGTTGCGGCGCGCCTCCAGGCGGTCCGACGCGCCGTGCTCGCGCAGGTCGGCGATCAGGTCGCGCAGCAGCGCGGCGGCGTCGCAGTCGCGCAGCAGCGCCGGCAGCTGGCGCACGCGCAGCTGCTCGGGGGCGCTGCGGTCGACCTCGAGGCCGAGCGCGGCGAGCTCGTCGGCCCGCGCCATCACCAGCTCCGCCTCGTGCGCGGCGACCGCCACCGCGACCGGCACCAGCAGCGGCTGCGCGACCACCCCGGCGCTGTCGGCGGCGGCCTTGAGCCGCTCGTAGGTGACCCGCTCGTGCGCCGCGTGGGCGTCGACCACCACCAGGCCGCGGGCGTTCTGCGCCAGGATGTAGACCCCGTGCAGCTGCGCCAGGGCGAAGCCGAGCGGCGGCGCCTCGCCCTCCCCGGCCGGCGGCAGCGGCTGCGCGAGCGGCGGGTGCAGCGCCGCGTAGGCGGCCACCTGCTCGGTGACCCGCAGCGGCATGCGGTCCTGGAACGCCGGCCGGTAGCCTCCGGGGTCCGCGCCCCCGGGCAGCGGCGACGGAACGGCGGCGGCGAAGCCGCTGGCCTGGCCCTGCTGCGCCGCGGCGGCGGCCGGTGTCGCCAGCGCGTCGTGCACCGCCCGGCGGATGAAGTCGTGCACCAGCCGCGACTCGCGGAAGCGCGCCTCCTGCTTGGTCGGGTGGACGTTGACGTCGACCTGCTCCGGCGGCAGCTCGAGGTAGAGCACGTAGGCGGGCTGGCGCTCGTGGTGCAGCACGTCGTCGTAGGCGCGGCGCACCGCGTGGCCGAGCAGCTTGTCGCGCAGCGGGCGGCCGTTGACGAAGAAGTGCTGCACGTCGGCGCGGGCGCGCGAGAACGCCGGCTGGGCGACCCAGCCGCTCAGGCGCAGCCCGCCGGCGGCGTAGTCGAGGTGCAGCGCGTGCGCGACGAACTCGCCGCCGAGCACCGCGGCGAGGCGCCGCTCCTGGCCGGCGCGGTCGCTGGCCGCGGGCAGCGCGAAGCGCTCGCGGCCGTTGTGCTGCAGCGACAGCGCGACGTCGAAGCGCGACAGCGCCAGCCGGCGCACCACCTGCTCGAGGTGGTCGAGCTCGGTGCGCTCGCTGCGCAGGAAGCGGCGCCGTGCCGGCGTGTTGTAGAACAGCTCGCGCACCTCGACGGTGGTGCCCGGCGGGTGCGCGGCCGGTTCGGGGGCGGTCCCCTCCGCGCCGCCGGCCGCCAGCAGCCGCGCGCCGCGCGCGCTGCCGGCGGCGCGCGAGGTCAGGGTCAGCTGCGACACCGAGGCGATGCTCGGCAGCGCCTCGCCGCGGAAGCCGAGGCTGGCGATGCCGTCGAGGTCCTCGAGGCGGCTGATCTTGCTGGTGGCGTGGCGGCTCAGCGCCAGCGCCAGCTCGTCGGGCGCGATGCCGCCGCCGTCGTCGCGCACCCGCAGCAGCCGGACCCCGCCGCCCTCGGCGTCGATGTCGATGCGCCGGGCGCCGGCATCCAGGCTGTTCTCGATCAGCTCCTTGGCCACGGCGGCCGGCCGCTCGACCACCTCGCCGGCGGCGATCTGGTTGATCAGCTGGTTGGGCAGGACGCGGATCGGCATGACGCGCGGCATTGTACCGCGGCGACGGCGCCCGGCTCAGGCAATCGTCGACGGGGTGCCGGGCGGGGCCCGCTCAGGGGATGCGCAGCACCTGGCCGATGCGCACGATGTCGCCGTTCAGGTTGTTGGCCAGCCGCAGGTGGTCGAGGCTGACGCTGTACTGGCGCGCGATCTCCGACAGGGTGTCGCCGCGGCGGATGGTGTGGCGGCGGCTGGCGAAGTGGCTGTTGCTCGGCGGGCTGTCGAGCAGGTAGGCGTGGATGCCGCGGAACAGCGCCTCGACCATGCGCTGCTGGTAGGCCGGGTCGTTGAGCCGGCGCTCCTCGGTCGGGTTGCTGATGAACGCGGTCTCGACCAGCATCGACGGGATGTCGGGCGACTTCAGCACGGCGAAGCCGGCCTTCTCGACCCGCGGCTTGTGCAGCCGGTTGACCTGGCCGAGGTTGCGCAGCGTGGTCGAGGCCAGGCGCACGCTGCCCTCGTAGGTGACCGACTGCTGCAGGTCGATCAGCACCCGCGCCAGCAGGTCGTCCTTGTCGTCGAGGCTGACCCCGCCGATCAGGTCCGACTCGTTCTCGCGCTTGGCCAGCAGCCGCGCCATCTCCGAGCTGGCGCCGCGCTGCGACAGCACGTAGACCGAGGAGCCGTGCGCGCGGTGGTCGTCGAAGGCGTCGGCGTGCAGCGAGACGAACAGGTCGGCGCGCGCCGCGCGCGCCTTCTCGATGCGCTTGCGCAGGCTGATGTAGTAGTCGCCGTCGCGGACCAGCAGCGCGCGCATGCCGGGCTCGCGGTCGATCCGCTTGGCCAGCTGCCGCGCCAGCGCCAGCGTGATCTCCTTCTCGCGGGTGCCGCGCGGGCCGATCGCGCCGGGATCCTCGCCGCCGTGACCGGGGTCGATCGCCACCACCACGTCGCGCTTGGCGTCGCTCTCCGGCGCCGTCGGCGGCGCGGCGACCAGCACCGCCGGGGTCGCCTCCGCGGCGGGCAGGTGCAGGTCGACCACCAGGCGGTGACCGTACTGCCCGTTGGGACTGAGCAGGAAGCTCTTCGGCCGGCTCCTGCCGCCGAGGTCGAGCACCACGCGCAGGTCGTTGCCGTTGCGCGGGGCCCAGCGCAGCCCGCGCAGCAGGCCGTCACCGTCCGGCTGCTGCAGGCTGGCGGCGAGCTCCGTCGCCTCGAGGTCGATGACCACGCGGTCGGGGGATTCGAGGGTGAACAGGGTGTGCTCGACCGGGGCGCTGATGTCGAACACCAGCCGCGTATGGTCCGGCGCCGCCCAGACGCGCACCCCGTCGACGCGCGCCGTGCCGGCGACTGCCGTGGTCGCGCAGAGCAGGCAGAGCAGGGCAAGGAGGCGGCGTGTCATGACAAAACCCGGGTTACCCAGGCAACCAGATACACCATCTGGCGCTGGATGGCAAGTTTTTTATTGTTATTTATCCGCCAGATAGAAGCGGAAATTAAGCGGGTTCCTGCGTTAACCGGCGGGTTCCTGCGGCGTCTCTACCGACGCCAGCCGCGCCAGCCACGCCCGGCCCGCCGCGCTACCGCTCGCCAGCCGCGCCCGGCGCGCGCTGCCGGCGT
>DATCZX010000142.1:0-7291 GCA_036525695.1 Gammaproteobacteria bacterium
GGCGGCGTCGGCGCCGAGGTGGCTGGTGTCGGGCGGCGGTGGCGGCGGTGGCGCCTCGTAGCCGTCGAGCAGGTCGGTGCCGGCGACGTCCGCGCTGAGCTCGACCGGCGGTTCCTCGCCCGGATCGAGCGGCACCAGGTCGTCGTCGTCGATCTGCGCGACGGCGTCCGGCTGCGGCGCCGCGGCGCCCCCGGACGCGCTCGCTGCGCTGGCCGCCGGCGCGGCCGCCGCGGGTGCGGGACGGGGTGCTGCCGGTGCCGGCGCCGGCTGCGCCGCACCTGCCACCGGCCGTGCGCGGCAGAGCACGCCGGCGTTGTGCAGCGTCGAGCGGTACTTCTCGGCGGTCGCCTGGTCGACCCCGCGCTTCAGCACCACCTCGCTGCCGGAGAACAGCCCGGCGACCTTGTCGCGGGTGGTGCGGAACAGCGCGGCGACGTTGTCGCGCGCCTGCTCGGGGTCGAACCCCGGGCGCACGACCCCGTTGAAGACGATGTCGAACCTCTGCTCTGCCATGCGAATCCGGGTCGTGGTGCTGGCCGCTGTGACTAGTCCCAGCCTAAGCCATCGCGTTGATTAATCAAGCCGGGCTGCTGCCTCAGCGGGTCAGCTCGTCGAGCAGCTGGCGCAGCTCGGCGACCTCCTCGCGCAGTGCCGCGAGCTCCTGCTCCAGCCGCCCCAGGCGGTCTCCGCCGGGACCGGCGCTGACACCGGAGACGGCCGCGGGCGGCAACTCCTGGGCCGAGTCGACCGGGCCGCAGAACAGGTGCATGTAACGCGCCTCGCGCTTGCCGGGCTCGCGCGGCAGCAGCACCACGAACGGGCCGTCGTCGCGCCGCGCCAGCCGCTGCAGCACCGCCTCGGCCTCGTCGACGTCGGCGAAGCGGCACAGCCGGGCCGTGCGCGTGCGCAGCTCGCCGGCGGTCTGCGCGCCGCGCAGCAGCAGCACGCAGAGCAGGCCGAGTTCCTGCGGGTCGAACCTCAGCGTGCCGAACTCGGTGTTGCAGAAGCGCTGCGCGTACTTCGGCACGCGGCTGCCGAAGCCGCTGCGCTCGATCACCAGGTGCTTCCTGATCAGCCCGTCGACGGTGGCCTGGACCTCGCCCTCGGCGAGCTCGAGCACCGGCTCGCGCGCGGTCTTCTGGTTGCAGGCGAGCAGCAGCGCGTTCAGCGACAGCGGGTACTGGTCCGGGGTGGTGACCGCCTTCTCCAGCAGCGCCCCGATCACGCGCGCCTCGAGCGCGTCGAGCTCGAAGTCCACGGCCGCTACGCCTCGCGGTTGATCGCGCTGACGATGTAGCCGCCGGATTTCTCGTCGTGCTGCAGCTTCAGCAGCTTGCGCTTCTGCGCCTCCTCGAGCAGCTCGCCGAAGCTGTGGAAGCCGTGGTAGGACTCGTTGAACCCGGGCTGGCGCCGGCGCAGGGTCTGCTTGACCATCGACCCCCACACCTTCTCCTCCTCGCCGCGCTCCTCGATCAGCGCGGCGACGGTGTCGAGCACCAGGTCGAGGGCCTCCTGCTTCAGCTTCTCCTCGGGCGAGGCCTCGGCCTTCTTCGCCGCCGCCTTGCCGCCCGAACTGCGCCGGCCGCGGCGTGGCCGCTCGCTGCCGCGCACCAGGTCGTCGTAGAAGATGAACTCGTCGCAGTTGGCCATCAGCAGGTCGGAGGTGGCATTCTTGACCCCGACCCCGATCACCTCCTTGTTGTTCTCGCGCAGCTTGCTGACCAGCGGCGAGAAGTCCGAGTCGCCGCTGACGATGACGAAGGTGTCGACGTGGGCCTTGGTGTAGCAGAGGTCGAGCGCGTCGACGACCATGCGGATGTCGGCCGAGTTCTTGCCCGACTGGCGCACGTGCGGGATCTCGATCAGCTCGAACGCGGCCTCGTGCATCGGCGCCTTGAACTCCTTGTAGCGCTCCCAGTCGCAGTAGGCCTTCTTGACCACGATGCTGCCCTTCAGCAGCAGCCGCTCGAGCACCTTGCGGATGTCGAACGCGGCCAGCTTGGCGTCGCGCACGCCGAGCGCGACGTTCTCGAAGTCGCAGAACACCGCCAGGTTGCGGGTATCCGGTTTCTCGCTCATGCGCTGGGGTCCCTCCCGGGGTTCAGTGGTGGTGCCCGCCCGGGCCGTGGGCGTGGCCGTGCGCGAGCTCCTCGGCGCTGGCCTCGCGCACCTCGAGCACCTCGAGCGCGAAGCGCAGCGTCTTGCCGGCGAGCGGGTGGTTGGTATCGACGTCGACGTTGAACTTGCCGACCTTGACCACGGTGACCTGGCGCGTGCCGTCCTCGGCCTGCAGCGTCACCACCTGGCCGGGGCGCAGCTTGCCGCGGGTCAGCAGGCGCTTGATCGGGTAGCGCTGCGGCGCCGCGTCGTGGCGCGGGCCGTACGCCTGCTCGGGCGGCAGCACCACCTCGAGGCGGTCGCCGGCGGCCCCGCCGGCGAGCGCGTCCTCCAGCCCGCTGACCAGGTTGCCGTGGCCGTGCAGGTAGGTGACCGGGTCGCCCTGGCGCGAGCTGCCGACCGCGTCGCCACCCTCCTCGCTGAGGTCGTAGTGGAAGGAGACCACCTTGTCCTTGCCGATCTGCATCTGCCTGCCCTCGTCCTGTCGGCGGCAGTATGACCGGGGCGACGGGGAGTGACAACGCCGGAGCCCGCCGGTTCCCGTGCCGGGACTTGACGCGCGCGCGACCCGCGCCTACTCTTGCCATACCCACCCCACCTGGGGTGGGGTAAAAAGAGGAGCGGAACGATGATCAAGCTGAAGGTGACCGGGATGACCTGCGGCCACTGCGAGGCGGCAGTGCGCAAGGCGCTGGCGGCGGTGCCGGGGGTGACCGCGGTGGTGTCGGTGGACCGCGCGCGCGGCGAGGCGGCGGTCGAGGGCCAGGCCGACCCGGCGGCCCTGGTGGCCGCGGTGGTCGAGGAGGGTTACCAGGCGGAGGCGGCATGAACGACCCGTGCGGCCACGGCCTGCGCCTCGACCCGGAGACACGCGAGTCGGCGCGGCGCCGGCTGCTGTCGATCAAGGGCCACGTCGAGGGGATCCAGCGGATGTGCGAGAACGAGGCGATCTACTGCGTCGACGTGCTGAAGCAGATCAAGGCGGTGCAGGGGGCGCTGGACAAGGTCGGGGCGCTGGTGCTGAAGAGCCACCTGCGCGACCACGTGGTCTCGGCCGGGCAGCGGGGCGACACCGAGGCCATCGTCGCCGAGCTGATGGAAGTGCTGAAGTACCGCTGACAGGGTCGGCGGCTGGAGTCTTGGTGATGAACGAACCGTTGCGTGAACTGCGTTTCGGGGTCACCGGCATGACCTGCGCGTCGTGTGTGACGCGCGTAGAGCGCGTCCTGGGTAAGCAGCCCGGAGTCCTGAGTGCAAGCGTCAACCTGGCCACCGAGGAGGCGACCGTCGCACTCGAGCGCGAGGGGGTAGATGTCAAAAGCTTGTTCGAGGCGGTCAACGACGCCGGTTACGCCGTCGTGCGCGAACGTCTCGAGCTTCAGGTCGGCGGCATGACCTGCGCTTCGTGCGTGGCGCGGGTCGAACGGGCGCTGAAGAAGGAGCCGGGGGTGCTCGCGGCGACGGTGAACCTGGCCACCGAGCGCGCGGTGGTCGACTACCTGCCGGCCAGCGTGACCCCGGGCCGCCTGCAGGCGGCGATCCGCGACGCCGGCTACAGCGCGACGCCGGTCGAGGCCGGCGGGGACCGCGAGCGCGACGCACGGGCCCGCGAGCTCACGAGCCTGCTGCACGACCTGCGCGTCGCGCTGCTGTTCACGCTGCCGGTGGTGCTGCTGGCGATGGGGCCGATGCTGTGGCCCGGGCTCGGCGGGCTGCTCGTAAGCCTCGCGCCGGCCGGGGCGTGGCATGTCGCCGAGTGGCTGCTGGCCACGCCGGTGCAGTTCTGGGCCGGGCGGCGCTTCTACCGTGCCGGCTGGGGCGAGCTCAGGCACGCCAGTCCCGGCATGAACACCCTGGTGATGCTCGGCAGCAGCGCGGCCTACGGCTACTCGGTGCTGGCGGTGCTGGTGCCGGGGCTGTTCCCGGCCGGGACCGCGAACCTCTACTTCGAGGCCGCCGCGGTGATCGTGACGCTGATCCTGCTCGGCAAGACCCTCGAGGCGCGCGCCAAGGGGCGCACCTCGGAGGCGATCCGCAAGCTGATGACGCTGCAGGCGAAGAGCGCGCGGGTGCGGCGCGACGGCCAGGAGCTGGAGCTGCCGATCGACGACGTGGTGACCGGCGACGTGATCGTCGTGCGGCCCGGCGAGCGCATCCCGGTCGACGGCATCGTGCTCGAGGGCGCGAGCTTCGTCGACGAGGCGATGCTCAGCGGCGAGCCGGTGCCGGTCGAGAAGCAGGCCGGCAGCGAGGTGACCGGGGGCACCGTCAACGGCACCGGGGCGTTCACCTTCACCGCCTCGCGGGTCGGCGCCGACACCGTGCTGGCGCAGATCATCCGCCTGGTCGAGAACGCGCAGGCGGCCAAGCCGCCGATCCAGGCGCTGGCCGACCGCATCGCGGGCGTCTTCGTCCCGGTGGTGATCGTCCTCGCGGCACTGACCTTCGCCGCCTGGCTCTGGCTGGGGCCTGAGCCGCCGCTGAGCTACGCCTTCGTCGCCGCGGTGTCGGTGCTGGTGATCGCCTGCCCGTGCGCGATGGGGCTGGCCACGCCGACCGCGATCATGGTCGGCACCGGCAAGGCCGCCGAGCTCGGCACGCTGTTCCGCGAGGGGACGGCCCTCGAGGGGCTGGCGCGCGTCGACACCGTGATGCTGGACAAGACCGGTACCCTGACCCTCGGTCGCCCGGTGCTGACCGACCTGGTGGTGCTGGACGGCGACGCGGACGCGCTGCTGCGCCTGGTCGCGGCCGCCGAGTCGCGTAGCGAGCACCCGATCGCGGCCGCGGTGGTCGCCGGGGCCAGGGAGCGCGGGCTCGATCTCCCCGAGCCGTCCTCGTTCCGCGCCGAGCCCGGGTACGGGCTCGAGGCGCAGGTCGAGGGGCACCTGGTGCAGGTCGGCGCCGACCGCTACATGGCCCGGCTGGGCCTCGACCTGGCGGCCCATGCCGAGCGCGTCGAGGCGATGGCAGATGACGCTAAAACCCCGCTGTATGTCGCTATCGACGGCAGAATGGCAGCCATCGTCGCCGTTTCCGACCCGCTGAAGGAGGGCAGCAGCGAGGCGGTCGCCGCGCTGCAGCGCCTCGGCCACCGCGTCGCGATGGTGACCGGAGACAACGCGCGGACCGCGCGCGCGGTGGCACGCCGTGCCGGGATCGACGACGTCGAGGCCGAGGTGCTGCCGGCGGACAAGGCGGCCGCGGTGGCGCGCCGGCAGCAGGCCGGCCAGCGCGTCGCCTTCGTCGGCGACGGCATCAACGACGCGCCGGCGCTGGCCCGCGCCGACGTGGGGGTCGCGATCGGCACCGGCACCGACATCGCGATCGAGGCCGGGGACGTGATCCTGATGCGTGGCGACCTTGCCGGGCTGGTCGACGCAGTATCGCTGTCGCGGCGCACGCTGGCCACCATCCGTACCAACTTCTTCTGGGCCTACGCCTACAATGTGGCGCTGATCCCGGTCGCGGCGGGCGTGCTCTACCCGTGGCTGCAGCTGCTGCTCAACCCGATGCTGGCGGCCGCGGCGATGAGCGTCTCGAGCCTGTTCGTGGTCAGCAACAGCCTGCGCCTGCGGCGCTTCAGGCCGATGCACGGCGCGGCCTGAGTGCGCCGCGGCGAGACAGAACTCAACCAAGGAGATGACGCTATGGAGTACGGTTTCTGGGTCCCGTTCAGCGGCGGTTTCGACCAGGCGGTCGCGCGCGTCACCGAGGAGTTGCAGAAGGAGGGCTTCGGCATCCTGACCGAGATCGACGTCAAGGCGACGCTGAAGAAGAAGATCGACGTCGAGCGGCGCCCGTACAAGATCCTCGGCGCCTGCAACCCGCAGCTGGCCAACCGCGCGCTGCAGGCGGTGCCGGACATCGGCCTGCTGCTGCCGTGCAACGTGGTCGTGCGCGAGAACGACGACGGCGGCATCGACGTCGGCTTCCTCGATCCCGGCATGATGTCGCAGATGGTCGCCGGCGACATCGAGGCGATCGCCAGCGATGCCCGCGCCCGGCTCGAGCGGGTCGCCGCCGCGCTCGGCGGCTGAGACGCGCCGCGCGGCGGCTACTCGGCCGTGGTGAACGACGCCTCGGCGGTCAGCGAGCCGTGGTTGAAGTCGCCGAGCACCACGTTCTCGTTGACGTCGCGCGCGTGCACCCGCCACAGGTACCAGCCGCCCGGGGCCAGCAGCCCCTCGGGCAGCGTCACCTCGGGCGCGCTGAGCAGCGGCGAGCTGAACACCAGCTTGCCGTCCTGCCACATGTCCTTCAGGAACACCTGGTAGTGGGTGGCGCCCGGCACCGGCTGCCAGCTCAGCCGGGCCGGCACCGGGATCCCCTCCGCCTGGTCGGGCGGGTTCAGCCCGCTGGCGCGCTGCATCGCCTCGAGCACGACGAAGTCGCGCGCCTCGAAGCTGCGCCCGTCGCGCAGCTCGACGCGCGCGCCGTACCAGCCGTCGCCGGCCCCGGCGGGGATCGGGAACTGGTACATGAACACCCGCTTGGGCCTGCCGTCGGCATCGACCAGCCGGTAGCGCTCGAGGTCGAGGGCGCCGAGCTGCGCGCCGTCCGGGGCGTGCACGGTGATGGCGCGGATCTGCGCGAACTCGGTGGTCGAGAACAGCGCGTAGAGGAACAGCGGGCGGTCCGGCCAGTTGCAGACGTGGATGTCGAAGAAGCCGGGTTCGACGCGGTGCGGGTCGCCCGCGGTGGTGGTCGTCTGCTTCTGCGCCACGGACGGCGCGGCTGACGCGGCGGCGCCGCCGAGCACGGCGAGCAGCAGCAGCGGGATCAGGGCTTGGCGCATGCGGTGGTTCTCCTCTGGCTAGCGTTGGGCGTTGGCATCGCGCAGGCGGCGTGACAGGCCGCGCAGCATGCCCAGGGCGACCTGCGGGTAGCGGGTCAGCAGGCCGGTCAGGCGCAGCTTGTCGATGACCAGGAAATCGCTGTCCTCGAGCACCAGCGCGGTCGCCGAGCGCGCGTGGCCGTCGATCACCGCCATCTCGCCGACGCACTCGCCGGCGCCGATCTCGGCGATGATCTCGCGCGGCTCGCCGGGCTCGTTCAGCGCGATGCCGACGCGGCCGCGGGTGACGATGTACATGCGGTCGCCGTAGTCGTGCTTCTCGAACAGCAGGTCACCGCGGAGGTAGGACTCCTCCTCCATCGCCGTCGCCACCAC
>DATCZX010000143.1:0-7978 GCA_036525695.1 Gammaproteobacteria bacterium
GGCGCCGTGGGGCTGGGTCACCGCCTGCGTCGCCTACGCCGCCTGGCACGCGGTGCAGGGGGCGCGCTGCCTGGCGCTGCTCGAGGGCGACATCGGCCCGTCGCCGGCGCAGCTGCCCGGGGCCTGGCGCCTGCTCGGCACCGCGATCGACGCCCGCCAGCGCCGCGCGCGCAAGCGCTGGCGGCGCAAGCAGCGCTACCACAAGCGCCTCGCCGCGGCCGTCGCCGCGCTGCCCGACGCGGTGGTGATCCTCGACCCGCACGGCTGCGTCGAGTGGTGCAGCCCGCAGGCCGAGCCGCTGCTCGGGCTGCGCTGGCCGGAGGCTGCCGGGAAGCCGCTGGACGAGCTGGTCGCGAGCCCCGAGCTGCTCGAGCTGGCCGCGGGCGAGCTGCTCGGCACGCCGCGGCGGCTGGCCTCGCCGGTCAACGCCAACCTGGTGCTGTCGCTGCGCGTCGAGCTGGTGCGCAAGCGGCACCGCCCGCGCCGCCTGCTGCTGGCGCGCGATGTCACCGCGCTGCACAACCTCGACCGCGTGCGCCAGGACTTCATCGCCAACGTCTCGCACGAGCTGCGCACGCCGCTGACGGTGCTGCGCGGGTTTCTCGAGAGCATGCAGGGCGAGCACCAGGCACTGGCCGAGTGGGCGCCGGCGGTCGCCAGCATGGCGACCCAGGCGCAGCGCATGCAGCTGCTGATCGACGACCTGCTTACGCTGTCGCGGATCGAGCTTGGCGAGCACAGCGCCGAACAGGAGGTGGTCGCGGTCCCGGAACTGCTCGAACGGCTGGCCGCCGAGGCGCGCAGCCTGTCCGGGGCGCGCGGCCACGTGATCGCGCTGGAGGCCGCGCCCGGACTCCATCTGCGCGGCAGCGAGCGCGAGTTGCAGAGCGCCTTCGCCAACCTGGTGTTCAACGCCGTGCAGCACACCCCGCCGCGCTGCCGCATCCGCATCACCTGGCACGCCGAGGAGGGCGGCGCGTGCTTCGCCGTGCGCGACACCGGCGAGGGCATCCCGGCCGAGCACCTGCCGCGCCTGACCGAGCGCTTCTACCGCGTCGACTCCAGCCGCTCGCGCGACTCCGGTGGCACCGGCCTCGGGCTGGCCATCGTCAAGCACGTGCTGCGACGCCACGACAGCGAGCTGGAGATCGGCAGCAAGGTCGGCATCGGCAGCAGCTTCGGCTGCCGCTTCCCGCCGGCGCGCGTCGTCGTGGTTCCTGGATAGGGCGGCGTCGCGATCCGACCGCCAGCGCACGATTCGACAAGCCAGCACGCTCAACTAGACTGAGTCCAATAACAAGGAGACTTATCACCATCGGACGGCAATGGATTCACGGTGTTGGTAGCGTGCCGGACACCGTTGCAAACGAATCGCGTGCCCCCGACGCACCACCATGGAGGGTGCGGGCATGAAAAGACACATTCTCCCGCTGTTCAGCGGGCTCCTGGCATTACTACTGCCGATGTACGCCCCGCTGACCGGGGCGACCCATCCCCAGCTGCAAGCCGAGGCCGGTAACTACAGGGTGTTTCTCGGCGTGATCCCGGCGGCTCGCATCGCCGAGTACCCCGACCTGGTGCCGCACGGTCACCCGACCAAGTCCGGCAAGAACCTCTACCACGTCGAACTGGCCGTGTACGACAAGAGCACCGGGCAACGGGTCGAGGATGCATCCGTCATGGTCACCAGCGTCGCGTTCGGGCTGAGCGCCAGGCGCAAGGCCATGCAGCGCATGGAGATGGCCGGCGCGATCACCTACTGCAACTACTTCCGTATGCTGCCGGGTGATCACTACACCTTCAATGTCGACATCCGGCGGGCGGCATGGGATGCGCCGCTGCAGCTGGAGCTGGCTTACGGGCAGGTAGCGCACTAGTCAAGGACTGGGAAACAGTCACCGGCCGGGTGCGGCTCACCCGGCTGGCGTGCACGTTTCCTGGCGAGAGGGCGCCATGCCCACGGCCGCCCAGGTGGCCGGCAGGTTCCAGCGGTGTAACGGCTGTTGTGGCCGCGGCACCGGGCCCCTGGCTCCCGCGCTCCCGGCGCGGCCTGACGCGCAAGGGCAATCACGGGCAACACTCATCGCGGCGTGATCCGCCGCCGTCGGTCCGCGTGCGTCGGTGACCCGACGTGGACGGGGCACGGGCCTCGGCACGCGCTGTCATCAATTCGTCACATCAGCCTCATCACGCTGTCATCTTCGGGGCCTAGCATGCGTCGCAGGTGGAGGTCAGGAAGCGACCGAACTGCCACGGTCGGCGGCCACCCCCAGAGCAAGCTGAACGAAGTGAATGGAGTCGAAAAGGTGAGAACTCAGATCCTGCTGGCCGCGACCGGCCTGGCCCTGGCCACCGCCACCCAGGCGCAGAGCGCCCGCGACTACATCAGCATCGTCGGCTCGTCGACGGTCTACCCGTTCTCGACCGTGGTCGCCGAGCAGTTCGGCAAGACCAGCGCGTTCAAGACCCCGAAGATCGAGTCGACCGGCTCGGGCGGTGGCCTGAAGCTGTTCTGTTCCGGCGTCGGCGTCGGTCACCCGGACATCACCAACGCCTCGCGCCGGATCAAGCAGAGCGAGGTCGATGGCTGTGCCAAGAACGGTGTCAACGGCATCATCGAGGTCAAGATCGGTTACGACGGCATCGTCCTGGCCAACGCGAAGCAGGCGCCGCAGCTGGCCGTCTCGCGGAAGGAGATCTACCTGGCGCTGGCGGCCGAGGTGCCCGGTCCGGACGGCACCTTCGTCAAGAACCCGGCGAGGACCTGGGCCGACGTCAACCCGAGCCTGCCGAAGACCCGGATCGAGGTCCTCGGTCCGCCGCCGACCTCCGGTACCCGCGACGCCTTCGTCGAGCTGGTGATGGACGCGGGCTGCGACGCCTTCGACAGCATCAAGGCGCTGAAGAGGAGCGACAAGGCACGCCACCAGGCGCTGTGCCAGACGGTGCGCGAGGACGGCGCATTCATCGAGGCCGGGGAGAACGACAACCTGATCGTGCAGAAGCTCGACGCCAACCCGGACGCCTACGGCATCTTCGGCTTCAGCTTCCTGGACCAGAACGGCGACAAGATGCAGGGCTCGAAGGTCGACGGCGTCGACCCGACGTTCGAGAACATCGCCGCGGGCAGCTACCCGGTCTCACGTCCGCTGTACTTCTACGTCAAGCAGGCGCACATCGGCGTGATCCCGGGGATCGAGGAGTTTCTCGCCGAGTTCACCAGCGAGAAGGCCTGGGGCGAGGAGGGGTACCTGTCCGAGAAGGGGCTGATCCCGATGCCCAGGGAGGAGCGCGCGAAGTATGCCGGCGACGTCAAGGCGAAGAACACGCTCGCCTCGCTATGAACCGGGTCGCGCACAGGCAATGACAGGCCGGGCGGTCCTCGGGACCGTCCGGCCCAACCCTACCCAGGCCTCCGACCAAGATGCCAGTCACCCTGCTCACCGCCGTCCTGCTCGCGCTCTCCGCCGCCGCCTACCAGGTCGGCAAGCGCCGGGCGCTGGCCACCGGCGGCGGCAGGGGATCCACGCGCGCGCTGCACTCGCGCCCGGCCTACTACGGGATGTTCGTCGCCGTCTGGTGCCTGCTGCCGGCACTCGCGGTGCTGCTGGCCTGGAACGGTGGCGAGACCAGCCTGGTCACGCGCTGGGTGGTGGCCGAGCTGCCGGCCGGCTACCGCGAGCTGCCGCCAGACCGCCTCGGCCTGGTGGTCAACGACATCCGCAACCTCGCGGCCGGGGTGGCTGCCCGCGGCGACCAGGATCCCGCGCTGCTGCAGGCGGCGGAGCGCTACAACGCGCTGCACGCGCTGAGCCGCCAGGCGCTGACGGTGGTCGCGCTGCTGCTGGCGGCCGCCGGCACCGCGCTCGGCTGGCGCCTGGTGGCGCCGCGGCTGCGGGCGCGCAACCACGTCGAGACGGTGGTCCGCGTGGTGATGATCGCCTGTTCCACCTTCGCCATCTTCACCACCGTCGGCATCGTGCTGTCGGTCGTGTTCGAATCGATCCGGTTCTTCCGGGCCGTGCCGGTGACGGAATTCCTGTTCGGCCTGAACTGGAGCCCGCAGATCGCGCTCCGCGCCGACCAGGTCGGCGGTTCGGGGGCGTTCGGCGCGGTGCCGCTGTTCGTCGGCACGCTGCTGGTGTCGGCGATCGCGATGGCGGTCGCGGTGCCGGTCGGCCTGCTGTCGGCGATCTACCTGTCGGAGTTCGCCGCGCCGCGGGTGCGGGCGACGGCGAAACCGCTGCTCGAGATCCTCGCCGGCATCCCGACGGTGGTCTACGGCTTCTTCGCCGCGCTGACCGTGGCGCCGTTCCTGCGCGATGTCGGCGGGGTGCTCGGCCTCGATGTCGCCTCCGAGAGCGCGCTGGCGGCGGGGCTGGTGATGGGCATCATGATCATCCCGTTCGTCTCCTCGCTGGCCGACGACGTGATCCACGCGGTGCCGCAGGCGCTGCGCGACGGTTCGCTGGCACTCGGCGCGACCCGTGCCGAGACGGTGCAGAAGGTGATCTTCCCGGCCGCGCTGCCCGGCATCGTCGGCGGCATCCTGCTGGCGATCTCGCGCGCCATCGGCGAGACCATGATCGTGGTGATGGCCGCCGGCCTGGCCGCCAACCTGACCGCCAACCCGCTCGACTCGGTCACCACGGTGACCGTGCAGATCGTGACCCTGCTGGTCGGCGACCAGGAGTTCGACAGCCCGAAGACGCTGGCCGCGTTCGCGCTCGGCCTGGTGCTGTTCGTGGTCACGCTGGTGCTCAACGTCATCGCCCTGCAGGTGGTGCGCAGGTACCGTGAACAGTATGAGTGAAGCGTCCGTCCATCCCGTCGCGCAGGCCGACATCGCTTCGACGGTCAGGCGCGGCCTGGCCCGGCGCTACGCCCGCGAACGCCGTTTCCGGCTCTACGGGCTCGCCGCGGTGGGTCTCGGCCTGGCCTTCCTGGTGCTGCTGTTCGGCACCATCCTGGGCAAGGGCTACGGCGCCTTCGTGCAGACCGAGGTGCGGCTCGAGGTGCAGCTCGACCGGGCCGTGCTCGACCCCGAGGGCACGCGCCTGGAGCAGACGCTGTCGCGCGCCGACTACGGCGGCCTGGTCAAGCAGGCGCTGCGCGAACGCTTCCCCGCGGTCAGCGGTCGCAGCGAGAAGCGTGACCTCTACGGCATGGTCAGCAGCGGCGCGGCCTTCGACCTGCGTGCACGGGTGCTGGCCGAACCGCGGCTGATCGGCCAGCGGCTGACGGTCTGGGTGCCGGCCGACGACGACGTCGACATGCTGATCAAGGGCCACATCGACCGCGCCGCGCCGGAGAGCGAGCGCCGGGTCAAGGACCACCAGCTGGGCTGGATCGACAGCTGGCAGGCCGCCGGCGAGATCAGGACCGCGTTCAACAGCACCTTGTTCACCGCCGGCGACTCGCGCGAACCCGAGCTGGCCGGCATCCGCGGCGCGCTGATGGGCTCGCTGTACACGCTGCTGGTGACGCTGCTGCTGTCGTTCCCGATCGGTGTCGCGGCGGCGGTCTACCTCGAGGAGTTCGCGCCGAAGAACCGCTGGACCGACCTGATCGAGGTGAATATCAACAACCTCGCCGCGGTGCCGTCGATCATCTTCGGCCTGCTCGGCCTCGCGGTGTTCCTGAACTTCTTCGGCCTGCCGCGCTCGGTGCCGCTGGTCGGCGGCCTGGTGCTGACGCTGATGACGCTGCCGACCATCATCATCGCCGGCCGCGCCGCGCTGCAGTCGGTGCCGCCGTCGATCCGCGAGGCGGCGCTCGGGGTCGGCGCCTCGCAGACCCAGACGGTGTTCCACCACGTGCTGCCGCTGGCGCTGCCGGGGATGCTCACCGGCACCATCATCGGCATGGCCCGCGCGCTCGGCGAGTCGGCGCCGCTGCTGATGATCGGCATGGTCGCGTTCATCGT
Source organism: Gammaproteobacteria bacterium (assembly GCA_036525695.1). Taxonomy (GTDB): domain Bacteria; phylum Pseudomonadota; class Gammaproteobacteria; order QNFN01; family QNFN01; genus DATCZX01. The sequence continues at coordinate 5,927 of DATCZX010000143.1, forward strand.
CGACGTGCCGCAGGGGATCGGCGACCCGTCGACGGTGCTGCCGGTGCAGATCTACCTGTGGGCCGACAGCCCGGAGCGCGCCTTCGTCGAGCGCACCTCGGCGGCGACGCTGGTGCTGCTGGCGTTCCTGGTGCTGATGAACGGCCTCGCGGTGTGGCTGCGCTCGCGGCTGGAGCGGCGCTGGTGAGCGGCGTGGGCGCACCTCTTTTTCGTGGGTCGGGCTTCAGCCCGACCCACATAGATCGACGAGACTCGTGGAGAATGACGTGGAAGCAGTGATCGACCAGGTGGCGGGGCGCAGCGTGCGCAACGCCGGCAGCGGCAAGGTGGTGCAGCAGCTCGACGGCGAGGACCGCAGCACGGTCGGCGACTGGAGCGTCGCCGAGCCGCGCATGACCGCGCGCGAGGTCAGCGTCTGGTACGGCGACAAGCAGGCGCTGCGCAACGTCAACCTGGATCTCGGCCGCAACGAGGTGCTGTCGATGATCGGCCCGTCGGGCTGCGGCAAGTCGACCTTCATCCGCTGCCTGAACCGGATGAACGACACCATCCCGGGCTGCCGCGTGCGCGGCGACATCCGCATCGACGACGAGGACATCCACGGCAAGGGCATGGACGTGGTGCTGCTGCGCGCGCGCGTCGGCATGGTGTTCCAGAAGCCCAACCCGGTCCCGAAGTCGATCTACGAGACCGTCGCCTACGGGCCGAAGATCCACGGCCTCGGCGACGACCGCCACGAGCTCGACGGCATCGTCGAGCAGAGCCTGCGCCGCGCCGGCCTGTGGGACGAGGTCAGGGACCGCCTCGACCAGCCCGGCACCGGGCTCTCCGGCGGCCAGCAGCAGCGGCTGTGCATCGCCCGCGCGGTGGCGATCAACCCGGAGGTGATCCTGATGGACGAGCCGTGCTCGGCGCTCGACCCGATCGCCACGGCGCGCATCGAGGAGCTGATCGACGAGCTGCGCCAGCAGTACTCGATCGCCATCGTCACCCACTCGATGCAGCAGGCCGCACGGGTCTCCGACCGCACCGCCTACTTCCACCTCGGCGACCTGATCGAGGTCGGCCCGACCGACGCGATCTTCACCAACCCGCGGCACCGCCTGACCGAGGACTACATCACCGGTCGCTTCGGCTGAAGCGGCCGCAGGAGTTGTTTCGATGAGTAACGGCCAACGCCACATCTTCCAGCGCTTCGACCAGGAACTCGACCGCCTGCACGGTCGCATCCTCGACATGGGCCGGCTGGTCGAGCGGCAGATCAGCGCCGGGCTCGAGGTGCTGCGGGACGCCGATGTCGAGGGCGCCAGGGCCCTGATCGCGCGCGACAGCCAGATCAACGCGCTGGACGTCGAGATCGACGAGCTGCTGGTGCGGCTGATCGCCCGGCGCCAGCCGCTCGCCCGCGACCTGCGCGAGCTGATGACGGTGAACAAGATCGCCAACGACATCGAGCGCTGCGGCGACGAGATCCGCAAGCTCGGCCGGCTGACCGTGCAGCTGCACGCCCCCGGGGAGCCGCCGCCGCCGCCGCAGCTGTTCGAGGACATCTTCCTGCTGACCGGGCGTGCCGGCGACATGCTGCACCGCGTGCTCGAGGCCTTCGACCGCCTCGATCTCGACCTGGCCGTCGACGTCATCGGCCGCCAGGCGCAGCTGCAGCAGGGCTATGCGGCCGCGCTGCGCCGGCTCGCGGCGTGCGTGATGCAGGAGCCGCGCAGTGCCGCCGCGGCGATCGAGGTCACGCTGGTGCTGCGCGCGCTCGAGCGGATCGGCGGGCACGCGAAGAACATCGCCGGCCACCTGGTGTTCCTGGCCACCGGCAAGGACGTGCGCCACCGCGAGCTGGACGAGGTCGAGGCGGTCGTCGGCGGGGCGCGCTGAGCGTCGCCCGCAGCCCCCGGCGACGGGCCAGGCCTCTGCTGCGCGCGCGCAGCTTGCGCTAGGCTTGTCGATGGAGGCCCGCACCGGGCAGTGATCGACAGCGCGAAGGGAGCAAAGCCGTGGACACGGAGAAGCCGCAGATCGACCTCGATGCGACCGAGTGGTACC
>DATCZX010000144.1:0-7208 GCA_036525695.1 Gammaproteobacteria bacterium
TGGGCGCGGCCAAGGCGCTCGGGCAGAAGCCGCGCGACCTGGCCCAGGCGATGTCCGCCGCCGGCATCCCCCCCGACTGCCCGCCTTTGGTGACCCCCAGCACCCGGCCGCAGTTCGGCGAGTACCAGGCCAACGGCGCGATGGGCGCGGCCAAGGCGCTCGGGCAGAAGCCGCGCGACCTGGCCCGGGCGATCGTCGCCGCGCTCGACCTCGACGGCATCGCCAGCCGGGTCGAGATCGCCGGCCCCGGCTTCATCAACCTGCACCTCGACCCCGCCTGGCTCGGCGCGCGGCTGGGCGAGGCGGCCGGCGACCCGCGCCTCGGCGTGCCGCTGGCCGACCCGGCGCAGACCGTGGTGGTCGACTACTCGTCGCCGAACCTGGCCAAGGAGATGCACGTCGGCCACCTGCGCTCGACCATCATCGGCGACGCGCTGGCGCGGCTGCTCGAGCACCTCGGCCAGCGCGTGGTGCGGCAGAACCACATGGGCGACTGGGGCACCCAGTTCGGCATGCTGATCGCGCACCTCGAGGACCGCGAGGGCGAGACCGCCGCCGAGAACGCGCTGGCCGACCTCGAGGCGTTCTACCGCGACGCCAAGCAGCGCTTCGACGGCGAGCCCGGCTTCGCCGACCGCGCGCGCGACTACGTGGTCCGGCTGCAGTCCGGCGACGCGCGCTGCCTGGCGCTGTGGCGCGAGTTCATCGAGATCTCGATCCGCCACAGCGAGGCGATCTACGCACGCCTCAACGTGACCCTGACGCGCGCCGACATCCGCGCCGAGAGCGCCTACAACGACGACCTCCCCGGCATCGTCGCGACGCTGCAGCAGCAGGGCCTGGCGGTGACCGACCAGGGCGCCGAGGTGGTGTTCCTCGACGAGCTGGCGGACAGGGAGGGCAAGCCGCAGCCGGTGATCGTGCAGAAGTCCGGCGGCGGCTACCTGTACGCGACCACCGACCTCGCCGCGCTGCGCTACCGCTGTCACCAGCTCGGCGCCGTGCGCATCCTCTACTTCATCGACGCGCGCCAGTCGCTGCACATGCAGCAGGTGTTCGCGGTCGGCCGCCGCGCCGGCTTCGCCACCCCCGGCGCCAGCCTCGAGCACCACCCGTTCGGCACCATGATGGGCGAGGACGGGCGCCCGTTCCGCACCCGCAGCGGCGGCACCGTGAAGCTCGCCGAGCTGCTCGACGAGGCGGTCGCGCGCGCCGCCGAGCTGGTCGCCGCGAAGGACCCGGAGCTGCCGCAGGACGAGCGCGCGGTGGTCGCGCGCAAGGTCGGCATCGGCGCGGTCAAGTACGCCGACCTGTCGAAGGCGCGCACCACCGACTACGTGTTCAGCTGGAACGCGATGCTGAGCTTCGAGGGCAACACCGCGCCGTACCTGCAGTACGCCTACAGCCGCGTGCGCAGCATCTTCCGCAAGGCCGGCGTCGACCCGGCGGCGCTGGACGCCCCGGTGCGGCTCGAGCAGCCGCAGGAGACGGCGCTGGCGCTGCACCTGCTGCGCTTCCCGGAGCAGCTCGAGCAGGTCGCGCGCGACGCCACCCCGCACCTGCTCTGCGCCTACCTGTACGACCTCGCCAGCCTGTACATGGCCTTCTACGAGGCGTGCCCGGTGCTCAAGGCCGAGGACGCGGCGCTGCAGGCGAGCCGGCTGCGCCTGTGCGACGCGGTCGCGCGCACGCTCGCCACCGGCCTCGGCCTGCTCGGCATCGAGGTGATGGAGCGGATGTAGCCGGCCCCGGCGATCCGCACCGACCCGGCCCATGCTCGCGCTGCGCATCCTCGAGGTGATCTTCCCGCTGCTGGTGATCGGCGGCGTCGGCTACCTGTACGGGCGCCGCCACCGCCCGGAGATGAACGCCACCAACCGGCTCAACCTCGAGATCTTCGTCCCGGCGCTGATCTTCTCCGCGCTCTCCGACCGCACCTTCGACCTCGGCACCTACGTGCCGCTGACGCTGGCCGCGACCGCGGTGGTGCTGCTCGCGGGCGTGGTGGCCTGGCCGCTGGCGCGGCTGACCGGGTTCCAGGCCAAGACCTTCGTGCCGCCGATGATGTTCTGCAACTCGGGCAACATGGGCCTGCCGCTGACCGTGCTCGCGTTCGGCGAGGCGGCGCTGCCGGCGGCGCTGGTGGTGTTCCTGGTCGAGAACGTGCTGCACTTCACCGTCGGCATCTGGCTGCTCGACCACCGCGCCAAGCTGGTCGCGGTGTTCCGCCAGCCGATCGTCATCGCCGCCGCGCTCGGCCTCGCGTTCAGCTTCACCGGCACCCGGCTGCACCCGACGCTGGCGCTGCCGATCGAGATGCTCGGGCAGATCTCGATCCCGCTGATGCTGTTCGCGCTCGGCGTGCGCCTCTCGACCGCCGACCTCGGCGAGTGGCGGATCGGCGCGCTGGCCGCGGTCGCCGCGCCGGCGATCGGCATCGCGCTGGCGCTGCTGCTGGTGCCGCTGTTCGGGCTGCAGGGGATCTACGCCGGCACCCTGGTGCTGTTCGGCGCGCTGCCGCCGGCGGTGCTGAACTTCATGCTCGCCGAGAAGTACCACCAGGAGCCGGCCAAGGTGGCCTCGATCGTGATCGTCGGCAACCTGTTCGCGGTGGTGGCGATCCCGCTGGCGCTGGCCTACGTGCTGCCACGTTACGGCTGACCCGCGACGACGCCGGCACCCGCGCGGCGCCGAAAGCTGCTAGAATGCGCGTCCCGGGCACCCGCGGTTTGTGCCCGTCCCCTCGCGACGCCGCTCCTGGCCCGCTTGGCCACCTCCCAGCGAACCCCGCCCATACCGCCCCGGCCACGTGCCGCGGGAGGCCGGTTCGAGAGTAAACACAACACATGTCATTCGATACCCTCGGCCTGCGTGCCGAACTGCTGCGTGCCGTCGCCGACCAGGGCTACACGGTGCCCACCCCGATCCAGCTGCAGGCGATCCCGGTGATCCTCGCCGGCCGCGACGTCCTCGCCGGCGCCCAGACCGGCACCGGCAAGACCGCCGGCTTCACCCTGCCACTGCTGCAGAAGCTCGCCGCCACCCCGGCCAGCGGCCGCCGCCACGTGCGCGCGCTGGTGCTGGTGCCGACGCGCGAGCTGGCCGCCCAGGTCGCCGAGAGCGTCGTCACCTACGGCGCCCACCTGCCGCTGAAGACCGCGGTGATCTTCGGCGGGGTCAACATCAACCCGCAGACCGAGCAGCTGCGCCGCGGCGTCGACATCGTCGTCGCCACCCCGGGCCGCCTGCTCGACCACGCAGGGCAGCGCAACATCGACCTCTCGCGGGTCGAGGTGCTGGTGCTCGACGAGGCCGACCGGATGCTCGACATGGGCTTCATCCACGACATCCGCAAGGTGCTGAAGCTGCTGCCGGAGAAGCGCCAGAACCTGCTCTTCTCGGCCACCTACACCGACGACATCCGGCGCCTCGCCGACGGCCTGCTCGACCGCCCGGCCGAGGTCGAGGTGGCGCGGCGCAACGCCCCGATCGAGCTGGTCGCGCAGCGCGTGCACCCGGTCGACCGCGAGCGCAAGCGCGAGCTGCTGAGCCACCTGGTCAGCCGCGGCGACTGGCGCCAGGTGCTGGTGTTCACCCGCACCAAGCACGGCGCCAACCGCCTCGCCGAGCAGCTCGGCCGCGACGGCATCAACGCGATGGCGATCCACGGCAACAAGAGCCAGGGCGCGCGCACGCGGGCGCTGGCCGGGTTCAAGGACGGCAACGTGCGGGTGCTGGTCGCCACCGACATCGCCGCGCGCGGGCTGGACATCGACCAGCTGCCGCACGTGGTCAACTTCGAGCTGCCGCACGTGCCCGAGGACTACGTCCACCGGATCGGCCGCACCGGCCGCGCCGGCCGCGAGGGCGAGGCGATCTCGCTGGTCTGCGTCGACGAGACGCAGCTGCTGGCCGGGATCGAGCGGCTGCTCAAGCGCGCGCTGCCGCGCGAGGTGATCGACGGCTTCACCCCGGACCCGCGGATCCCCGCCGAGGCGATTCCCAACGGCCGCGGCTCGGCGCGCCGCAGCGGTCCCGGCGGGCAGGCGCAGGCGCAGCGCGCACCGCGCCCGGCGCGAGCCGGCGGTAACGGCTGTGGCAGCCGCCAGCCCCAGCGCGTGGCTTCCGGCGCCGGGCGACCGGCGCGAAACGACGGCGCCGCGCGCCCGCAGGGCGGTGATGACCTCGGCAACCGCGCCCCGGTCGGCCGTGGACCGCGCCGCGATGCCCCGGGTCGCGGGGGTCAGGTTCGCCGACCCCCCGGCCGCGGGGGCCCGGGCCTGGCCGCCCAGCCACGCCGCGAGCCGCGCGACGACGACTTCGGCAACCGCGCCCAGGCGCCGCGCCCGCCGCGCCCGGACGTCGACGGCAACCGCGCCCCGGCGCCGCGCGAGGTGCCGGCGCTGTTCGGCGGCGGCCACTACGACGACTGAGTCACGCTGCCCCGGGCTCCGGCCGGCTGCTAGCATGGGCCGGCCGGAACCCCGACCACACCGACGATGGATCAAAGCCTGACCTCGCTGCCGGCGCGCTTCCGTGCCGTGGCCCCCGCCTGCGACTACTGGACGCTGCGCCTGGTCGCCAGCCGCGACGAGCGGCTGGCGGTGCGCCAGGGCGTGCCCGAGCCGCTCGCGCGCAGCCAGGGTCTCGGGGTGATGGTCTGCGTCGAGGCCGGCGGCGGTAGCGGCTATGCGGCGACCAGCGACCTCGGCGCAGCCGGGCTCAGGCAGGCCGGCGCGCGCGCCCGCGACTGGGCGCTGGCCGCGGCGCGGCTGGCCCTGCCCGGCACCACGGCGCTGCCGCGGCTGGCCGCCAGCGGGCGCTACGCCTCGCCGGTGGCCGACCCGTGGGATGGCGTGCCGGTGGCCGACAAGCTCGCCTGGCTGGCGGCGACCGCGCCGCGGCTGCGCGCCGGCGAGCGCATCGTCGACTGGCTCGCCGCGCTGTACCACCGCCAGCAGCAGGTGCTGCTCGCCGACGCCGACGGCCAGCGGCTGGAGCAGGAGTTCAGCTGGATCGCGCCGACCCTGCGCGCGGTCGCCTTCGACGGCGACAAGGCCGAGGCGCGCACCGTCGGCGGCGCCAACGCGGTGCGCCAGGGCGGGCTCGAGCAGCTGGCTTCGCTCGGCTTCCCCGACCGCGCCGAGCAGGTCGGCGAGGAGGCCCTGGCACTGCTCGCCGCGCCGCCGTGCCCGAGCGGGCGCATGCCGCTGCTGCTGACCCCGAGCCAGATGGTGCTGCAGATCCACGAGAGCATCGGCCACCCGCTCGAGCTCGACCGGATCCTCGGCGACGAGCGCAACTACGCCGGCACCAGCTTCGTCACGCCCGACATGTTCGGCAGCTACCGCTACGGCTCCGAGCTGCTCGACGTGACCTTCGACCCGGGCCGCCCCGAGCAGGCGGTCAGCTACGCCTGGGACGATGCCGGCACGCCGGCCGCGCGCGTGCACCTGATCGAGAAGGGGATCCTGCAGCGGCCGCTCGGCGGCACGCTGTCGCAGCGGCGCAGCGGCCTGCCCGGCACCGCCAACGCCCGCGCGGTGGACTGGAACCGGCCGCCGATCGACCGCATGGCCAACCTCAACGTCGAGCCCGGCACGACCCCGTTCGCCGAGCTGGTCAAGGGGATCGAGCGCGGCGTGCTGATGGACACCAACCGCTCGTGGTCGATCGACGACTCGCGCAACAAGTTCCAGTTCGGCTGCGAGTTCGGCCGGGTGATCCGCGACGGCGAGCTCGGCGAGGTGGTGCGCGACTGCAACTACCGCGGGCTCTCGGCCGAGTTCTGGCGCAACCTCGCCGCGGTCGGCGACGCCGCCTCCTTCGAGGTGCTCGGCGTGCTCAACTGCGGCAAGGGCGAGCCGAACCAGGCGGTGTTCGTCGGCCACGCGGCGCCGGCCTGCGTGTTCCGCGAGGTCGACGTGTTCAGCGAGGTCGGATGAACGAGCGCGCCCGCTTCGAGGCCCTCGCCGACGCCCTGCTGGCGCAGGTGCGCGGCGGCGAGGTGCTGCTGCTCGGCTACTACGCCGAGCATAGCGACTTCGCGCGCCTGAACCGCGGCCGCGTGCGCCAGGCCGGCCACGTGCTGCAGCGCGAGCTGCGCCTGGAGCTGGTCGACGGCACGCGCCACGCGGCGGTGTCGCTGCAGCTGCAGGGCGAGCCGGACGCCGACCGGGCGCTCGCCGCCGCCGAGCTGGCGCAGCTGCGCGCGCTGCTGCCGCAGCTGCCCGAGGACCCGTACCTCGATTACGCCACCACGGTGCAGCACAGCTGCAGCGAGACCCCGGGCGCACCCGGCAGCGCGGACGCCTGGCTCGACGACCTCGCCGCCTGCAGCGACGGCCTCGACCTGGTCGGCCTGCTCGCCGCGGGCCCGCAGTACCACGGCTTCGCCAACTCGCTGGGCCAGCGCAACTGGCACGCGGCGACCTCGTTCAACCTCGATTTCAGCGTCCACGCGGCGGGCAACCGCGCGGTCAAGGCGCGCTACGCGGGCCGCGACTGGGACGCCGCGGCGCTGGCCGCGCGGGTCGCCGCCGCGCGCGACCGCCTGGCGCTGCTGCAGCGACCCGCGCTGTCGCCGCCGACCGGGCGCCACCGCGCCTACCTGGCCCCGGCCGCGCTCGGCGAGCTGATGGACATGCTCGCCTGGGGCGGCTTCAGCCTGAAGTCACTGCGCACCGGGCAGAGCCCGCTGCAGCGGCTGCACGACGGCAAGGCGGCGCTGCACCCGTCGCTGCACCTGGCCGAGGCCCGCGCCGGCAGCCCGGCGCCCGGCTTCTCCGGCGCCGGCTACGTGCTCCCGGAACGCGTCGCGCTGGTCGACGGCGGCCGCTTCGCCACGCCGCTGGTGGCGCCGCGCAGCGCGCGCGAGTACGGCGTCGCGGTCAACGCGCGCAGCGAGGCCCCCGAGGCGCTGGCGCTGGCCGCCGGCGAACTGCCCGAGGCCGAGGTGCTGGCCACGCTCGGCGACGGCCTCTACCTGTCCGACCTCTGGTACTGCAACTACTCCGACCGCAACGCCTGCCGGATCACCGGCATGAGCCGCTACGCCTGCTTCGTCGTCGCCGGGGGGGAGCTGGCCGCGCCGCTGGCGCCGATGCGCTTCGACGCCAGCCTCTACGACCTGCTCGGCAGCGGCCTGCTGGCGCTGACCCGCGAGCGCGAGTGGCTGGCCGACAGCGGCACCTACGAGCGCCGCGCCA
>DATCZX010000145.1:0-2193 GCA_036525695.1 Gammaproteobacteria bacterium
AACAGCTGGCCTACCTCGCGCCGCTGCCGCAGCCCTCGCCGGCGATCGACGGCCTGCTGCGCGACGCACGGCAGCACTGGGCCGCCGGGCGCCACGAGCAGGCCGCGGCCGGCTACGAGCGCGCGCTGCGGATCGAGCCGCGCAACGCCCACCTGTGGCAGCACCTGGCCGCGCTGCGCCTCGACCAGGGCAAGCCGCAGCTGGCCGAGCAGTTCGCCGCCAAGTCGAACAGCTTCGCCGGCGACAGCGCCACGCTGCGGCAGCGCAACTGGCGCATCATCGCCGCCGCGCGGCGCGCCGGCGGCGACCCGCGCGGGGCGCGCGAGGCCGACGCCCAGGCGGCCCGCTACGAGGCCGGCGGCCGGTGAACGACGACCCGGGCGCGCTGCTCGGCGACGACGGGCCGCTGGCGCGGCTGGTGCCCGGGTTCGCCCCGCGCACCCAGCAGCAGGAGTTCGCGCGCGCCGTCGGCACGGCGCTGGAGGAGGGCGGCACGCTGGTCTGCGAGGCCGGCACCGGCACCGGCAAGACCTTCGCCTACCTGGTGCCGGCGCTGCTCTCGGGGCGCAAGGTGGTGATCTCGACCGGCACCCGGCACCTGCAGGACCAGCTGTTCCACCGCGACCTGCCGGTGGTCCGCGCCGCGCTCGACGTGCCGGTGCGCGTCGCGCTGCTGAAGGGGCGCGCCAACTACCTGTGCCGCTACCGGATGATGCAGAGCCACGCCGCCGGGCGCTTCCGCAGCCGCGCGCAGGCGGCGCAGTTCGTCGCCATCAACGACTGGGCCGGGCGCACCGTCAGCGGCGACATCGCCGAGCTGACCGGGATCCCCGAGGACGCCTCGGCGTGGCCGCTGGTCACCTCGACCGCCGACAACTGCCTCGGCCAGGAGTGCCCGGACTACCGCGACTGCTTCCTGGTGCGCGCCCGCCGCCAGGCCCAGTCCGTCGACCTGCTGGTGGTCAACCACCACCTGCTGTTCGCCGACATGGCGCTGCGCGACAGCGGCTTCGGCGAGCTGCTGCCGGCGGCCGAGGCGTGGATCGTCGACGAGGCGCACCAGGTGCCGGAGATCGCCGGGCGCTTCTTCGGCGACACGCTGACCGCGCGCCAGCTGCTCGGCCTGGCCCACGACAGCGTCGCCGCGCAGCTGGCCGAGGCGCCGGACTCGGCGGCGCTGCGCGACCTCGCCGGCACGCTCGAGAAGCAGGTCGCCGACCTGCGCCTGGCGCTCGGCCGCGGCGAGGGGCGGGTCGCCTGGAGCCGCGTGTTCGACGCCCCCGAGCCGGTGCAGGCGCTGGCGACGCTGCAGCACGCGCTGGCCGAACTGCAGGCGGCGCTGGAGGCCGAGGCCGACCGCGGCAAGGGGCTGGAGAACTGCGCCCGGCGTGCCGCCGACTGCCTCGCGCTGCTCGAGCGGCTGGCCGACAGCGAGGACGCCGAGGGCGCGGTGCGCTGGGTGCAGTGCCTGGCGCGCGGCTTCGCGCTGAACCGCACGCCGCTCGACATCGCCGCGCCGCTGCAGCAGCAGATGGAGCGCTACCCGGGGGCCTGGGTCTTCACCTCGGCGACGCTGGCGGTCGGCGACTCGTTCCGCCACTACACCGGCCGGCTCGGCCTCGACGCGGCGGCCACGGCGCGCTGGGACAGCCCGTTCGACTTCGCCCGCCAGGCGCTGCTGTACGTCCCGCGCGGCCTGCCCGAGCCGCGCGACGCCGGTTACACCGCGGCGCTCTGCGCCGCCGCGCTGCCGCTGGTCGAGGCGTGCGGCGGGCGCAGCTTCCTGCTGTTCACCAGCCACCGCGCGCTGCGCGAGGCCGAGGCGCTGCTGCGCGAGCAGCTGGCGTTCCCGCTGCTGGTGCAGGGCGAGGCGCCGCGCGCCGAGCTGCTGGACCGCTTCCGCGAGCTCGGCAACGCGGTGCTGCTCGGCACCAGCAGCTTCTGGGAGGGGGTCGACGTGCGCGGCGAGGCGCTCTCCTGCGTGGTCATCGACAAGCTGCCGTTCGCCTCGCTCGACGACCCGGTGCTGCAGGCGCGGCTCGACGCGCTGCGCGCGGCCGGCGGCAACCCGTTCGTCGACGAGCAGGTCCCGCAGGCGGTGATCGCGCTGAAGCAGGGGGTCGGCCGGCTGATCCGCGACGTCGGCGACCGCGGCGTGCTGATGCTCGGCGACCCGCGGCTGTTCTCGAAATC
>DATCZX010000146.1:0-9903 GCA_036525695.1 Gammaproteobacteria bacterium
AGGAGTCGCGGCCGGGGTCCGCTCCTACATCGAGGAAGCCCACCTGTAGGAGCGCCGCCCTCGGCGCGATCGGTCCAGACTCCTGCGGCTCAGGCCGCGCCCTGCAGCACCTGGTGCAGCGCGAGGAACTCCGTGGTCAGCTTGTGCCGGCGGTCGAGGTGGACCATCGGCCGCGCCCGCTCGTGCGACTCGCGGATGCGCACCGAGCTGGAGAGGAACGCCGGCAGCACCGGCAGCCCCTCGCCGATCAGCTCGTCGACCAGCTGGCGCGGCAGCCGCGCGCGCGGCTGGAACTGGTTGACCACGATGCCCTCGACCGCCAGCGCGTCGTTGTGGTCGGCACGGATCTCGTCCACGGCCCCGAGCAGCGCGTAGAGCGCCTGGCGCGAGAAATCGTCGCAGTCGAACGGGATCAGGCAGCGCTCCGCGGCGATCAGCGCCGAGCGGGAGAAGAAGTTCAGCGCCGGCGGGGTGTCGATCCAGACCGTGTCGTAGCCCTCGAGCTCGGCCAGCGCCTCGCGCAGCTTGAACATCTTGTAGCGGGTCTCGAGCTTCACCGCGAGCTCGTCCAACTCGGGCGCGGAGCCGAGCAGGTCGAGGTGCTCGAAGCGCGTCGGCTGCACGTAGTCGGCCAGGCCCTTGCGGTAGAAGCTGAAGCCGAGCATGTCCTGGTAGAAGTCGGCGATCCCGGCCGGCTCGCTGCCGTTGCCCTTGCCGCGCAGGTAGCGGGTGGCGTTGGCCTGCGGGTCGAGGTCGATCACCAGCGTGCGCCGGCCCTCGCTGGCGGCGACCGCGGCGAGGTTGCAGGCGATGGTCGACTTGCCGACTCCGCCCTTCTGGTTGAAAACGACGCGCGTGGTCATGCGGTGCCCCATGTTCAATGCCGGGTCGCGCCGCGTTCGCCGGAGGGCGGTGCGCACGGGCCGGACTGGTGGTGAACCATGCGCCAGCCGTCGGCCTCGCGCACGAAGATGTTGGTCGCGGCCAGCAGCTGGCCGTCGAGTGCCTCGTAGCAGGTCACGTAGCCGAGTTCGCCGGCCAGGTGGCCGCGCGGCTGCTGGCACTTGACCGGCGGCGTGGCGCCGGCGACGAAGATCTCGCGCCAGCTGCTCAGCACCGCCTCGCGCCCGAACAGCAGCGGCCATCCCGGGTGGGCGCAGCTGACCGGGTGGCGCGCGGCCCACAGCCCGGCCATCGCGCCGCCATCGGCGGCGCGGAACGCGGCGTAGAACGCGGCGTTGGCGGCCAGCAGTTCGCTCTCTTCGCGCACCGGGGGTGGATCAGCGCCCGCCGTCGCGAGACGGGGCCCGGGAGCTCCGGGCCAGGCGCGGAGGGGCGCGAAACTGCACGCGCGGCCCTGCTGCGCCAGCGGGGCTCCGCGTGAGGCCGCCGGCGGCGTCCACGGGGGCTCGCGGCGGGTGCCCTGGTGCCCGCACCGGCGCTCAGCCCCAGACGCCCGGCGGCGGCGTGTAGCTGTCGAGCACGCGCATGTAGTTGGCGCGCTCGAACGCCGCGGGGTCGCTGGTCTTCTGCTGGCTGACGCTGCCGATCATCTGCTGCAGCGAGTCGTACTCGTGGGCCTCGAGCCAGGCGCGCAGGTCGCCGAGCACCTCGCGGAGCCGGTCCGGGCCGTGGCTCAGCAGCGCGCTGCACATCTGCGCCACGCTGGCGCCGGCGAGCAGCGCCTTGACCGCGTCCGGGGCGCGGTGCACGCCGCCGGTCGCCGCCAGCGACAGCGGCACGCGGCCGTAGAGCAGGCCGATCCAGCGCATCGCCAGCAGCAGCTCCTGCGAGCTCGACAGCCGCACCACCGGGGTCACGGCGAGGGTTTCGAGGTCGATGTCCGGCTGGTAGAAGCGGTTGAACATCACCAGCCCGTTGGCCCCGGCCTCGGCGAGGCGCTGGGCGAAGTGGGCGAAGGCGCTGAACTGCGGCGACACCTTCATCGCGATCGGGATGCTGACGCAGGCGCGCAGCTCGCGCAGCAGCTCGACGTAGCTGTCCTCGATCTGGGCGGCGCTCTGCGCGGGGTCGGCGGCGAGGAAGTAGGTGTTCAGCTCGAGCGCGTCGGCGCCGGCCTGCTGCAGCGACTTGCCGTGCTCGATCCAGCCGTTCAGCGAGACGCCGTTGAGGCTGGCGATCACCGGGATCTCGAGCGCCTGCTTGAGCCGGTGCAGCTGCTCGAGGTAGTCGTCGAGACCGCTGCGGTAGTCGCCGGCGACCGGCAGCGGGCTGGTCGCCTCGGCGAAGCCGATCTCGCGGCAGTGCAGGTGGTACTCGAGCGCCTGCTGCTCGTTCAGCAGCTCCTCCTCGAACAGCGAGTACATCACCAGCGCGGCGGCGCCGGCGTCCTCGAGCTGGCGCGCGCTGTCGAGGCTGCGCGACAGCGGCGAGGCGGACGGCACCAGCGGGTTCTTCAGCGTCAGGCCGAGGTACTGGGTGGACAGGTCCATGGGCTCTCCTCCTGGTCGCGTCAGTTCGACTGGCCGTCGTCGTCCGCCTCGGGGAAGGCGATGCCGGCGAGCTGCTCGTAGTGGAAGTAGCGGTCGTGGATGCGCCGCTCGGAGGCGTGCAGCAGCCGCTCGGCCTTGGCCGAGTGGGTGCGGAACAGCATGTTGAAGCGCGTCTCGGTGGTCAGGAAGTCGCGGTACGCCTTGCTCGGCCGCTTCGAGTCGAGCTGCAGCGGGTTCTTGCTCTGCTGCAGCCGGCGCGGGTCGTAGCGCAGCAGGTTCCAGTGGCCGGTGTCGACCGCCAGGTTCTGCTGGCGCAGGTTCTGCGACAGGTGCACGCCGTGCTCGATGCACGGGGCGTAGGCGATGATCAGCGACGGGCCGTCGTAGCTGTCGGCCTCGAGGAACGCCTTCAGCGTGTGCACGTCCTTGGCGCCGAAGGCGACCTGGGCGACGTAGACGTGGCCGTAGCTCATCGCGATCTGCACGATGTCCTTCTTGCCCAGCTCCTTGCCGCTCATCGCGAACTTGGCCACCGCGCCGGTCGGCGTCGCCTTGCTGGCCTGGCCGCCGGTGTTCGAGTAGACCTCGGTGTCGAGCACCAGGATGTTGACGTTGCGCCCGGAGGCGAGCGTGTGGTCGAGGCCGTTGAAGCCGATGTCGTAGGCCCAGCCGTCGCCGCCGATGATCCAGACGCTCTTGCGCACCAGCGTGTCGGCGACGCTCTCGAGCTCGCGCGCCTCGGGCCGCTCGCTGCCGGCCAGCGCCGCCTTCAGCCGGGCGACGTGCCCGCGCTGGGCGTGGATCCCGGCCTCGTCGGCCTGGTCGGTGTCGCGCAGCGCGGCGACCAGCTCGGCGCCGAGCTCCTCGGCGAGCTGCCCGACCAGCTCCAGCGCGTACTCGCGCTGCTTGTCCAGGGTCAGGCGGAAGCCGAGGCCGAACTCGGCGTTGTCCTCGAACAGCGAGTTCGACCAGGCCACGCCGCGGCCGTCGGCGTTGGCGGCCCACGGCGTGCTCGGCAGGTTGCCGCCGTAGATCGACGAGCAGCCGGTGGCGTTGGCGACCAGTGCGCGGTCGCCGAACAGCTGCGAGACCAGGCGCACGTACGGGGTCTCGCCGCAGCCGACGCAGGCGCCGGAGGCGTCGAACAGCGACTCGAACAGCATCGCGGTCTTCATCTTGCCGGCGTCGACCTGCGCGCGGTCGAACTCGGGCAGCGTGTAGAAGAACTCGAGGTTGGCCTTCTCCTGCTCGCGCAGCGGCGGCTGCGGCGCCATGTTCAGCGCCTTGTGGCTGGAGTCGCTCTTGCTCTTGGCCGGGCAGACGTCGACGCACAGCGTGCAGCCGGTGCAATCCTCGGGGAACACCTGGTAGCTGATGTGCATCCCCGGGGCGAACTCCTTGCCCTTGACCGCGATGTGCTTGAACGCCGGGGGCGCAGCGGCCACCGCGCTCTCCGGGAACACCTTGCAGCGGATCGCCGAGTGCGGGCAGACGAAGGCGCACTTGCCGCAGAAGATGCACAGCTCGGCGTCCCACACCGGGATCTCCAGCGCCAGGTTGCGCTTGTCCCAGCGCGCGGTGCCGACCGGGAAGGTGCCGTCGCACGGCAGCAGGCTGACCGGCAGCGCGTCGCCGTGGCCGGCGATCAGCTCGCCGGTGACCTTGCGCACGAACTCGGGTGCCTCGGCCGCGACCGGCAGCTGCTTGGTCAGCGTGCTGGTGACGCTGGCCGGGACGGTGACCTCGTGCAGGTTGGCCAGCGTGGTGTCGATGGCGGCGAAGTTGCGCTCGACGATGCCCTGGCCCTTGGCGCCGTAGGTCTTCTCCACCGCGTGCTTGATCGCGGCGATCGCCTGCTCGCGCGGCAGGATCCCGGAGATGGCGAAGAAGCAGGTCTGCATCACCGTGTTGATCCGCGCGCCCATGCCGGTCTCGCGCGCCACGGCGATCGCGTCGATGGTGTAGCAGCGCAGCCGCTTGTCGATCACCTGCTGCTGCATGCGCCGGGTCAGCGTGTCCCAGACGCGCCCCGGGTCGGTCGGCGAGTTGAGCAGGAACACCGCGCCCGGGGCGGCCTTGTCGAGCATGTCGTAGCGCTCGATGAAGCCGGGCTGGTGGCAGGCGACGAAGTCGGCCTCGCCGTCGCCGATCAGGTAGCTCGAGCGGATCTTCTGCGGGCTGAAGCGCAGGTGCGAGACGGTCGCCGCGCCGGCCTTCTTCGAGTCGTAGACGAAGTAGCCCTGCGCGTAGAGGTCGGTCTCCTCGCCGATGATCTTGATCGTGTTCTTGTTGGCGCTGACGGTGCCGTCGCTGCCGAGGCCGTAGAACACCGCCCGGGTCAGGCCGTCGACCGGCGTGACGCTGAAGCCGGTGGCCGGGGCGAGGCTGCGGTGGCTGACGTCGTCGACGATGCCGACGGTGAAGTCGTGGCGCGGCACCGGGGCGGCGAGCTCGTCGAAGATGCCCTTGATCATCGGCGGGTTGAACTCTTTCGAGGCCAGCCCGTAGCGCCCGCCGACCAGCCGCGGCAGCCGCGCGAAGTGCGGGGTCTCCCGCTGCTGGTCCTCGAGCAGCGCGGTGGCGACGTCCTTGTAGAGCGGCTCGCCGTCGCTGCCCGGCTCCTTGGTGCGATCGAGCACCGCGATGCGCTGCACCGACGGGGGCAGCGCGGCGATGAACTGGCTGGCGGCGAACGGGCGGTACAGCCGCACCTTCAGCAGCCCGACCTTGTCGCCCGCGGCGTTAAGCGTCTCGACCACCTCCTCGACCGCCTCGGCGCCGGAGCCGATCACCACGACCACGCGCTCGGCGTCGGCCGCGCCGACGTAGTCGAACAGCCGGTACTGGCGCCCGGTCAGCGCGGCGAAGCGGTCCATCGCCGCCTGCACCTTGCCCGGCATCGCCGCGTAGTACGGGTTGATCGCCTCGCGCATCTGGAAGAACACGTCGGGGTTCTGCGAGCTGCCGCGCAGCACCGGGCGGTCGGGCGACAGCGCCCGCCCGCGGTGGGCCTGCACCAGCGCGTCGCTGATCATCGCGCGCACCGTCTCGGCGGTGACCAGCTCGGCCTTGCCGACCTCGTGCGAGGTGCGGAAGCCGTCGAAGAAGTGCAGCACCGGGATGCGGCTGTCGAGGGTCGCGGCATGGCTGATCAGCGCCATGTCCATGACCTCCTGGACCGAGTTCGAGGCGAGCAGCGCCCAGCCGGTCTGGCGCACCGACATCACGTCGCTGTGGTCACCGAAGATCGACAGCGCGTGGGTGGCGACCGTGCGCGCGGAGACGTGGAACACCGCCGCGGTCAGCTCGCCGGCGATCTTGTACATGTTCGGGATCATCAGCAGCAGGCCCTGCGACGCGGTGAACGTCGTCGCCAGCGCGCCGGTCTGCAGTGCGCCGTGCACGGCGCCGGCGGCGCCGGCCTCGCTCTGCATCTCGATCACCTCGGGGACCGTGCCCCAGAGGTTGCGCTGCCCGGCCGCCGACCAGGCGTCGCAGAACTCCCCCATCGCCGAGGAGGGGGTGATCGGGTAGATCGCGATCACGTCGCTGCAGAGGTGGGCGATGTACGCGGCGGCCTCGTTGCCCTCCAGCGTGACCGCGTTCTTAAGTGCCATGGGAGCTCCCCCTTGTCTGTCCTCAGGGCGTGACCGGCTGGTTTCCCGGCACACCGACGGGTGGGGGCGAGGCGGGGGATGCGGCCGCTGGCCGTCCCCTTCTGCTTTGGCGTGCCCCGGCGGGGCCGTCTCCGTCCTGCTGGCCGTCGTTGGCGGCCTGTTCCCCCGGTCCTGCGACCGGGCGCCTGGGCGCCACGGAAGCCGGCCAAGAATAGCATGCGCGATATTGCGCCGCAACACGCCAAATGGGTCGAATATTCTATCTAAATCAGGATGTTGCGATCGGACTCCGGCGGCTGCCGGGGGCTCAGCGCTCGAGGAAACGGGGCATGATCTCGACCAGGTTGCAGGGCGCGGTGCGCGCGTCGAGCTGGTGCACGATCAGCTTGTCCCAGCCGTCGCGGCAGGCCCCGCTGGAGCCGGGCAGGCAGAAGATCACGGTGCCGTTGGCGAGCCCGGCGAGGGCGCGCGACTGCAGCGTCGAGGTGCCGATGTCCTGGTAGGAGAGCATCCGGAACATCTCGCCGAAGCCCTCGATGGTCTTGTCGAACAGCACCCGCACCGCCTCCGGGGTGCCGTCGCGCCCGGTCAGCCCGGTGCCGCCGGTGGTGATCACCACCTGCACCTCGGGGTCGGCGATCCAGCGCGAGACGATGGCGCGGATCTGGTAGGGGTCGTCGCGCACGATCGCCTTCTCGGCCAGCCGGTGGCCGGCCGCGGTCAGCCGCTCGACCAGCGTCTTGCCGGACTTGTCGTCGGCCTCGGTGCGGCTGTCGGAAACGGTCAGCACCGCGATGCTGACCGGCTGGAAGGCGCGGCTGCCGCCGCCGTGGGCCATGCTCATCGCCGTTACCCCGCTTCAGCCGGCGACCGCGCTGACCGGCGTTGCCGGCGCCGGCAGCGGCACCGGGACCACGCCGTCGCGCAGCAGCAGGTAGGTGATGCTGTCGTTCAGCGCGTTGAACGAGGCGTCGATGACGTTGGTCGAGACGCCGACGGTGGTCCAGTGGTCGGCGTGGCCGTCGGAGCTCTCGATCATCACCCGGGTCACCGCGCCGGTGCCCTGGCTCGGGGTCAGGATGCGCACCTTGTAGTCGACCAGGCGCAGTCCCTTGAGCGCCGGGTAGGCCGGGATCAGCACCTTGCGCAGCGCCGCGTCGAGCGCGTTGACCGGGCCGTTGCCCTCGGCCACGCCCATCGTGCGCTGCCCGCCGACCTCGACCTTGACCGTCGCCTCGGACAGCGTGACGAGCTCGCCGTCGGTGTTCCAGCGCCGCTCGTCGATGACCCGGAAGCTGTTCAGGCGGAAGTACTCCGGCACCTCGCCGAGCGCGGCGCGGGCCAGCAGCTCGAAGCTGGCCTCGGCGCCGTCGTAGGCGTAGCCGTCGTACTCGCGTTCCTTGACCAGGTCGACCAGGGTGCCGATCTTCGGGTCGCGCGGGTTGATCTCGAGCCCGATCTCGCGCAGCCGCGAGAGGATGTTGGAGCGCCCGGCCTGGTCGGAGACGACGATGTGGCGGCGGTTGCCGACCAGCTCGGGGACCACGTGCTCGTAGCAGCGCGGGTCCTTCTCCACCGCGGAGACGTGCAGCCCGCCCTTGTGCGCGAAGGCCGACTCGCCGACGTACGCGGCGTTGCGCTCCGGCGAGCGGTTCAGGCGCTCGTCGAGCAGCCGCGAGACGTGGGTCAGGCGGGTCAGGTCGTTGGCGCTGGTGCCGGTGTGGAAACCCATCTTCAGCAGCAGCGACGGGATCACCGCGACCAGATTGGCGTTGCCGCAGCGCTCGCCGAGGCCGTTCAGCGTGCCCTGGACCTGGCGCACCCCGGCCTGCACCGCGAGCAGGCTGTTGGCGATCGCGTTGCCGGTGTCGTTGTGGCAATGGATGCCGAGATGGTCGCCGGGGACGTGGTCGAGCACCCGGCCGACGATCGACTCGACCTCCTTCGGCAGCGTGCCGCCGTTGGTGTCGCACAGCACCAGCCAGCGCGCGCCGGCCGCGTAGGCGGTCTGCAGGCAGGCCAGCGTGTAGTCCGGGTCGGACTTGTAGCCGTCGAAGAAGTGCTCGGCGTCGAACAGCACCTCGTCGACGCGCCCGGTCAGGTAGCGGATGCTCTCGTCGATCATCCGCAGGTTCTCGTCGAGGTCGACGCCGAGCGCCGTGCCGACGTGGAAGTCCCAGGTCTTGCCGACCAGCGTGATCACCCGGGTGTTGGCCGCGAGCAGCTTGGCCAGGCCGGGGTCCTGCGCCGCGCCGACGCCGTTGCGCCGGGTCATGCCGAACGCGGCGAGCTGCGCGCGGTGCAGCTTGGGCGCCTCGGCGAAGAAGGCGTCGTCGGTCGGGTTCGCGCCCGGCCAGCCGCCCTCGATGTAGTCGATGCCGAGCTGGTCGAGCTCGCGGGCCACCGCCGCCTTGTCGGCGCTGGTGAAATCGATGCCCTCGGTCTGTGCCCCGTCGCGGAGCGTGCTGTCGTAGATGTAGACGCGGTCGCTGCTCATTCCTCGGTCCCGGCCGGCGCGGCCCGGATGCTGCAGGGCCGCAAAGGGGTCAGGGTATACCGGATCATATTGGTAGGGAAAGGCGTCTGCCGCGGGCAAAAAAGAACCCCGCGCGGGGCGGGGCTACCAGGGGATGAGGAAGTTGCTCGTTCGCTGGGCCTGCCTGGCCGGGGATCGAGCGGCCCACCGCAGTGGGTGGGGAGGGAGGAGCCTTCCGTGGCGGGTCCGTCCGTTGACCCCGTCCGGTCCTGTTCCTGCCCGAAGGCGACCGGCGCATCCCTCCCTGCCGCGCACCTTACCCAGTATCAGCATCTGCTGAAATTCGTACGATTACTTACCCCGTCTCAGCCGGCGGCGACCACCGGGTTGACCAGCCGGCCGATGCCCTCGATCTCGATCGCGATCTCGTCGCCGGGCTGCAGGAACACCGGCGGTTCGCGGGTGAAGCCGACCCCCTCGGGGGTGCCGGTCAGGATCAGCGTGCCCGGCAGCAGGGTCAGGTCGCGGCTCAGCTCGGCGATCAGCCGGCGCACCGGGAACAGCATGTCGGCGGTCGACTGCTCCTGCATGGTGCGGCCGTTGAGCCGGCTGCGCACCAGCAGCGCCTGCGGGTCGGGGACCTCGTCGGCGGTCACCAGCTCGGGACCGAGCGGGCAGAAGCCGTCGAAGCTCTTGCCGCGCACCCACTGGCCACCGCCGCCGTGCTTCTGCCAGCGGCGCGCCGAGACGTCGTTGGCGCAGGTGTAGCCGAGCACGTGGTCGAGCGCGGTCTCCTCGCTGACGTTGCGCGCGGTGCGCCCGATCACCACCGCGAGCTCGGCCTCGTAGTCGACCTCGGGCCCGTGCTCGCAGCAGGCCGGCAGCGGGATCGGCGCGCCCGGGTGGTTCAGCGCGGTGGTCGCCTTCATGAACACCACCGGGGTGGTCGGCACGCTGGCCCCGGTCTCGTCGGCGTGGGCGCGGTAGTTGAGGCCGATGGCGAAGATGTTGACCGGCGCCAGCGGCGCCAGCAGGCGCTCGATCGCGCGCAGCTCGCCGGTGCCGCGCAGGCCCTTGAACAGGTCGCCGCCGAGCAGCTCGGCGCGCCCCTCGCCGCGCGGGGTGCCGTAGTGGGTCGAACCCTGTGGGTCGACGAAGCGGATGATGCGCATGGGATCGGTTCTCCGTGGATGGTGGCAACGGTCAGGCGTGGGCCGCGGCGAGTTCCGCCACCACGCTGTCGACCAGCGCCGGCAGCGTCTCAATGGTGACGCGGTGGAAGAAGCGGCCGCCCGGGGCGAGGCGCACGTTGGCGCCCTCGGTGCAGTAGCCGAAGCAGTGGATCGCCTCGACCGGC
>DATCZX010000147.1:0-3459 GCA_036525695.1 Gammaproteobacteria bacterium
TGCACCGCGGCGTTCTGCACCATCCTGAACTACGGCCTCGGCAGCGCCGAGGAGTACGTCCAGGACCTGCTCGCGCGCGGGGTCGAGGCCGCCGCGACGCCGCGGCTGCGCACGCTGCTCGAGTTCGCGCTCAAGGTCAACGCCGACCCGAAGGCGGTCGGCGATGCCGACGTCGACGGGCTGCTCCAGGCCGGGCTCGGCGACAAGGGGATCGTCCAGCTGATCCACCTGGTCAGCGACTTCGCCTCCTACAACCGCCTGAACCTCGCGCTGCAGACCGACTACGACTACCGCGACCTGTGGCGCCAGGTCGGCTTCGGCTGGGACCCGGCGTCGGGCGAGGCCCCGGGCGACAACACGCGCGGGCTGCGCTGAACCGCGCTCCGGCCGGCCCCTGACCGCCGCCGTCGGCGGGGCTTGACCTGGCGCAGCCGGCGCCGTGATCGCGCTGGCGCCGCCGGCGGCCCACTGGCATCCTCGGCGCATGCCCCTGACCCCGTTCCACCCCGCCGTCGAGCAGTGGTTCGGCAGCCGCTTCGCCGCCCCGACCGCGGTGCAGCGGCAGGCGTGGCCGGCGATCCAGGCCGGCCGCGCGACGCTGATCAGCGCCCCGACCGGCTCGGGCAAGACCCTGGCCGCGTTCCTCGCCGCGATCGACGGCCTGGTCTGGCGCGGCCTCGGCTGCCCGCTGCCGGACGCCACCCGGGTGCTCTACGTGTCGCCGCTGAAGGCGCTGTCGAACGACATCCAGCGCAACCTCGAGCTGCCGCTGGCCGGGATCCGCGAGGTGCTGCTCGCCGGGCTGCTGCCCGACGTGCCGATCCGCGCCCAGGTGCGCAGCGGCGACACGCCGCAGGCCGAGCGCGAGCGCATGCGCCGCCACCCGCCGCACATCCTGGTCACCACGCCCGAGTCGCTGTACATCCTGCTCACCTCGGCCAGCGGGCGCGCGATGCTGGCCACGGTCGAGAGCGTGATCGTCGACGAGATCCACGCGCTGGCCGGCAACAAGCGCGGCGCGCACCTGGCGCTGTCGCTGGAACGGCTCGCCGCGCTGACGCCGCGGCCGCCGGTGCGCATCGGCCTCTCGGCGACGCAGCGGCCGCTCGAGCGGATGGCCGCGTTCCTGGTCGGCGGCGACGGCCGCGACTGCGCCGTGATCGACACCGGTCACGGCCGCGAGCGCGACCTGCAGGTCGAGGTGACCGGCTCGCCGCTGGCCGCGGTGATGGCCAACGAGACCTGGGGCGAGGTCTACCAGCGGCTCGAGGAGCTGGTGCTCGCGCACCGCACCACGCTGGTGTTCGTCAACACCCGGCGCCTGGCCGAGCGCGCCGCCGCGGCGCTGGCCGAGCGGCTCGGCGAGGAGGCGGTCACCGCGCACCACGGCAGCCTGGCCAAGGAGCACCGGCTCGACGCCGAGCAGCGGCTGAAGTCCGGCCGGCTGCGCGCGCTGGTCGCCACCGCGTCGCTCGAGCTCGGCATCGACATCGGCGACGTCGACCTGGTCTGCCAGCTCGGCTCGCCGCGCGGCATCGCCACGCTGCTGCAGCGCGTCGGCCGCGCCGGGCACCGGCTCGACGCGATCCCCAAGGGGCGGCTGTTCCCGCTGACCCGCGACGACCTGGTCGAGTGCAGCGCGCTGCTCGACGCGATCCGCCGCGACGAGCTCGACAGCGTGCGGATCCCGGCGCAACCGCTCGACGTGCTGGCGCAGCAGGTGGTCGCCGAGGTGGCCAGCCGCGAGTGGGACGAGGCCGAGCTCTACGCGGTGCTGCGCCGCGCCTGGCCGTACCGCGAGCTGGCGCGAGCGCAGTACGACGCGGTGGTGCAGATGCTCGCCAGCGGCTACGCCACCCGGCGCGGGCGGCGCGGCGCCTACCTGCACCGCGACGCCGTGCACGGCCGGCTGCGCGCGCGGCGCGGCGCGCGGCTGGTCGCGATCACCAACGGCGGCGCGATCCCCGACCAGTTCGACTACGACGTGATCCTGCAGCCCGAGGGGCTGTTCGTCGGCACGCTGAACGAGGACTTCGCCTTCGAGTCGATCCCCGGCGACATCTTCCAGCTCGGCAACACCTCCTACCGGATGCTGAAGATCGAGCAGGGCCGGGTCTACGCCGAGGACGCGCACGGCCAGCCGCCGAACATCCCGTTCTGGTTCGGCGAGGCGCCGGGGCGCAGCGACGAGCTGTCGCAGGCGGTGTCGCGGCTGCTGCAGACCCTGGACGCGCTCCTCGAGCAGGGCGGCGACGCGGCGCTGGCCCACGCGCGCGACACGCTCGCGCTGCCGGAGCCGGCCGCCGCGCAGCTGGTCGACTACCTGGCCACCGCCAAGGCCGCGCTCGGGGTGCTGCCGACGCGGGAGCGGATCGTCTTCGAGCGCTTCTTCGACGAGACCGGCGACATGCACTTCGTGGTGCACGCGCCGTACGGCTCGCGGGTCAACCGCGCCTGGGGCCTGGCGCTGCGCAAGCGCTTCTGCCGCCGCTTCAACTTCGAGCTGCAGGCGGCGGCCAACGAAGACGCGCTGGTGCTGTCGCTGGGGCCGACGCACAGCTTCCCGCTCGAGGAGCCGGCCGGCTACCTGAAGGCGGCGACGGTGCGCGACGTGCTGGTGCAGGCGCTGCTCGCCGCGCCGATGTTCCCGGCGCGCTGGCGCTGGGTCGCCAACACCGCGCTGGCGGTGCCGCGCAACCGCGCCGGCAAGAAGGTCCCGGCGCCGTTCCAGCGCAACGACGCCGAGGACCTGGTCGCGCTGGTGTTCCCCGACCAGCTCGCCTGCGCCGAGAACCTGGCCGGCGCGCGCGAGGTGCCCGACCACCCGCTGGTCAACCAGGTGCTCGACGACTGCCTGCACGAGCTGATGGACCTCGACGGCCTGACCCGGCTGCTGGCCGGGATCGAGGACGGCAGCATCGCCGTCGTCGCGCGCGAGCTCGCCTGCCCGTCGCCGCTGGCCGAGGAGATCGTCAACGCGCGCCCCTACGCGTTCCTCGACGACACCCCGGCCGAGGAGCGGCGCACGCGGGCGATCCAGACCCGCCGGCTCGACCCCGCCTCGGCCGGCGAGATCGGCCGCCTCGACCCGGCGGCGCTCGCCCGCGTCCGTGCCGAGGCGTGGCCCGAGGCGCGCGACGCCGACGAGCTGCACGACGCGCTGCTGCTGCTCGGTTTCCTCGCCGCAGCGGAGGTGCAGCGCGCGCCGGCCGGCGACGCCGACCAGTCCGGCTGGCCGGCGCTGCTGGCGGAACTGGCCGGCAGCGGCCGCGCGACGCGGCTGAGCGCGCCGGGCGCGGGACCGCTGTGGGTCGCCGCCGAGCGGCTGGCCGCGCTGCAGCGGCTGCTGCCCGCCGCCGTGGCCGAACCGCCGCTCGCCGCGCTGCCGGCGGCCGAGGCGGCCGACCGCGACGGCGCGCTGCGCGAGCTCGTGCGCAGCCGCCTCGAGGGCCTCGGCCC
>DATCZX010000148.1:0-4554 GCA_036525695.1 Gammaproteobacteria bacterium
ACAGTCGGCGCGGCCGCACACCTTGGTTGCCAGGATCACCTTGTCGCGCACGCCGCGTGCGTTCAACCAGCTGCCGATGTAGGCCTCGGTGCGCCCCTGGGTCTCGGCCCGCGGTGGCACCGGGTAGAGTTCGGCGCAGTCGATGAAGTTGATGCCCGCGTCGAGCGCGCGGTCGAGCTGCGCGTGGGCCTCGTCCTCGGTGTTCTGCTCGCCCCAGGTCATCGTGCCGAGGCACAGCACGCTGACCTCGATGTCGGTGCGGCCGAGTCGGTTGCGGCGCATGGTGGCTCCTGGCCTGGCGGACGGCCCGCGTGCCGCCCCACCCGCGAAGCCTAGCGCATGTGGCCGGGACAGTCCGGGGGCTCAGCGCCCCTGCTTGAGCATCATCTCCTCGATCAGCGGGGCGAGGATGATCTCCATCGCGAAGCCCATCTTCCCGCCCGGCACCACGAGGGTGTTGCGGCGTGACATGAACGAGTCGTGGATCATGCTGATCAGGTAGGGGAAGTCGATGCGCAGCTTGCGCGGGTCCTTGAAGCGGATCACGACGAAACTCTCGTCCGGCGTCGGGATGTCGCGGGCGACGAACGGGTTCGAGGTGTCCACCGTCGGCACGCGCTGGAAGTTGATGTCGGTGCGCGAGAACTGCGGCGTGATGTAGTGCACGTAGTCGTGCATGCGGCGCAGGATGGTGTCGGTCACCGCCTCGGCCGAGTAGCCGCGCGCCGAGGTGTCGCGGTGGATCTTCTGGATCCACTCCAGGTTGACGATCGGCACCACGCCGATCAGCAGGTCGACCCACTGCGCGACGTTGACCTGGTCGGTGACCACGCCGCCGTGCAGCCCCTCGTAGAACAGCACGTTGGTATCCGCGCGGATGGTCTGCCAGTCGGTGAAGGTGCCGGGCTGCTGGTTGAACGGCGCGGCCTCCTCCGGGTTGTGCAGGTACAGCCGCGACTGGCCGGTGCCGTGCTTCGCGTACTCGCGGAACAGCGCCTCCAGGCGGTCGAACAGGTTCGCCTCCGAGCCGAAGTGGCTGAAGTTCAGGCCCTCGGAGTGGGCCTTGGCGGTCACCGCCTTCATCTCGGCGCGGTCGTAGCGGTGGAAGCTGTCGCCCTCGATGATCGCGGCGCGCACGCCCTCGCGGTAGAAGATGTGCTCGAACGCGGTCTTGACGGTCGACGTGCCGGCCCCGGACGAACCGGTGACGGCGATGATCGGGTGTTTCTCGGACATCTCGGCTCCTCCATGGCCAGGCCGGGCGCATCCCGCCCGGGCTCGGCGTGGGGCTCATTATGGGGAGTCGGGGGGGCGTCCGCCGCTTGAGATTTTCAATGCCGCCATTGATTGCCGTTATGCACGGCGGGCGGCCGCGGCTCAGAAAACCAGGTTCAGCATCACCAGCGCGACGACCAGGAACAGCACCGTCATCACGCCGCCGGCGCGGACGAAGTCGATCACCTTGTAGCCGGCCGGGCCCATGATCAGCGCGTTGACCTGGTGGGTCGGGATCAGGAAGGAGTTGGAGGTGCAGATCGCCACCGTCAGCGCGAACACGCGCGGGTCGGCGCCGGCGCCGAGCGCGATGTTGACCGCCAGCGGCACCAGCAGCACCGTCGCGCCGACATTCGACATCACCAGCGTGAAGAAGGTCGCGAGCGCGCCGATCGCCGCCTGCAGCACCCAGACCGGGACCCCCTCGAGCAGCTCCAGGGTCTGCTGCGCGATCCAGCGCGCGGTGCCGGTGCCCTCGACCGCCAGGCCGAGCGGGATCAGGCTGGCGAGCAGGAACACCGTCTTCCAGCTGACCGCCTCGTACGCCTCGTCGATGGTCAGCACGCCGCTCAGCACCATGCCGACGGCGCCGACCAGCAGCGCGACCGACAGGCGGATGTCGGTGAACAGGACCAGGCCCAGCGCCACGGCGAAGAACAGCAGCGCCCAGTTGACCTTGTGCCGGCGCAGCTCCTCGTGCGGGAAGTCCGAGGTGACGACGACGAAGTTGCGATCCTTCTGCAGCCGCGCCAGGTCCTCCCACTGGCTGTGCATGATCAGCGTGTCACCGGCCTGGAACTTGATCTCGCTGAGCTTGGTGCGCAGCGTCTCGCCGCCACGGTGCATCGCCAGCACGCTGATGCCGTAGGTCTTGCGCATGCGGATGTCGGCCATCGACTTGCCGATGATCTTCGAGCTCGGCGGGATGACCACCTCGGAGACCCCGGCGCGGGTCGGCGCCAGCAGGTCGGCGAAGGTGCTCAGGTCGGGGCGCACGGTGACCCGGTGACGCACCGCGAACTCGCCGATCTCGCTGCCGTCGCCGATCAGCGCCATCACCGTGTTGGGCACGATCTCGACGTCGCGCGCCGGCGAGACCAGCTGCTTGCGGTTGCCGCGCATCGCCACGATCAGCAGCTTGTGGTCGGTGGCGAACTCGACCTGCTCGACCGTCTTGCCGACCAGCGGGCTCTCGGCCGGCACCTCGACCTCGAACAGGTCGCCGGCGAGGCCGTAGGTGTCGCGCAGGTACTGCATCGTGGTGCCGCCGCGCGCCTCCGCCTTCTTCGCCGTGCTCGGCAGCACGTAGCGCCCGGCGAAGACGAAGTAGAGGATGCCGGTGGCGACCAGCGCCAGCCCGACCGGGGTCACCTCGAACAGGTCGAACGTGGCCATCTTGTCGATGCCCTGCGGCAGGCTGCGGTTCGAGGTCAGGATCAGGTCGTTGAGCAGGATCAGCGGGCTCGAGCCGATCATCGTGACGGTGCCGCCGAGGATCGCGCAGAACCCCATCGGCATCAGCAGCCGCGACATCGGCAGCCCGGTGCGCGAGGCGATGCGCCCGACCACCGGCAGGAACAGCGCCGCCGCGCCGACGTTCTGCATGAAGCTGGAGATGGTGCCGACGGTGCCCGAGATCAGCGGGATGATGCGCTTCTCGGTGGTGCCGCCGAGGCGCAGGATCTGGCTGGCGACCGTGTTCATCAGGCCGGTCTTGTCCAGGCCGGCGCCGATGATCATCACCGCGATGATCGACATCACCGCGTTCGACGAGAAGCCGTCGAACAGGTGGCGCATCTCGACCAGCGGGACGAAGAAGTGGCTGATGAAGCCGAGCAGCACCATCACCGCCAGCGCGGCGACGTCGACGCGGACGATCTCGGACACGAACAGGAACACGGTGAAGCCGAGTATCCCCAGGACAATCATCATGTCCGTGGTCAGGGGTAGGGTCTCGGGCAACGCTGCGATCTCTGGGTGCGGGAGGACGCGGATTTCGTCACTACGGGAAAGTCAGGGGATTATGCAAATTCTGCTCCGCCCAGTCCAGAGAGGAATGCCGGGAAACGTGCACGATTCCGCCGGATTCGAGGTCGATTTTTTTTATGCGCCGGCAAGCCCGGCTTATGGTCGCAGCGGCGGGCGCGCCCCGGGGGCATTTCAGCGCCGGCGGAACACCAGGTCCCAGACCCCGTGCCCGAGCGCGCGCCCGCGCTGCTCGAACTTGGTCGGCGGGCGGTACTCGGGGCGCGGCACGAAGCGCGCGCTGCCGGCAAGGTTCTCGAGCCGCGGGCAGGCCTCGAGCAGCGCCAGCATCTGCTCGGCGTAAGGCTCCCAGTCGGTGGCCGCGTGCAGCACCCCGCCCGGGCGCAGCCGCGACGCGACCAGTTCGACGAAGCCGGCCTGCAGCAGCCGGCGCTTGTGGTGGCGCTTCTTCGGCCAGGGGTCAGGGAAGAACAGCAGCAGGCGGTCGAGGCTCCCCGCGGCCAGGCGCTCGCGCAGCAGCAGCACCGCGTCGCCCTCGGCCACGCGCACGTTGCCGAGCCCCGCCGCCTCGAGCCCGGCGAGCAGCCGGCCGATCCCCGGCCGGTGCACCTCGATGCCGAGGAAGTCCTGTTCCGGGGCCGCGGCCGCCATCGCCAGCAGGCTGCCGCCCATGCCGAAACCGATCTCCAGCACGCGCGGGGCGTGCCGGCCGAACAGGGCGTCGAGGTCGAGCGGCCCGTCGCCGGGCGGCACGCCGAAGCGCGGCCACAGCGCCTCGAGCGCACGCCGCTGGGCCGGGGTCATGCGGCCCTGGCGGCGGACGAAGCTGCGTACCTCCCGCGGCGCTGCCGGGGCGGAGGGGTCGTCAGGGTTCAGAAGAAGGCGCCTTCGAGCGGCGAGGAGGCGTTGGCGTAGCGCCGCCGCGGCATCCGCCCGGCGCGGAACGCCTCGCGCCCGGCCTCGATGCCCTTGCGCATGGCCGAGGCCATCAGCACCGGGTCACGCGCCGCGGCGATCGCCGTGTTCATGAGCACGCCATCGCAGCCGAGCTCCATCGCCACCGCGGCGTCGGACGCGGTGCCGACGCCGGCATCGACCAGCACCGGGACCTTGGCGTTCTCGACGATCTCGAGGATATTGTAGGGGTTCCTGATCCCGAGGCCGGAGCCGATCGGTGCCGCGAGCGGCATCACCGCGACGCAGCCGGTCTCTTCGAGGCGCCGTGCCAGGATCGGGTCGTCGTTGGTGTAGACCATCACCTTGAAGCCGTCGGCGACCAGCGTCTCGGCCGCC
>DATCZX010000149.1:0-8996 GCA_036525695.1 Gammaproteobacteria bacterium
CCCCCGCCCCGGGGGGGCCCCCCCCCCCCGGGCCCCCCCCCGCCACAGCGTGAACGCCAGCACCAGGAACGACAGCAGCGGCACCGCCAGCACCGGCAGCGGGTTGTGGCTGGCCATCCCGAGCAGCGCGACGAAGGCGAGGATGTGGTTGCCGATCAGGTTGGTCAGGAACAGCTCGTGCGGGACCTTGGCGCGGCGCCTGGCCGCGTCGTCGACCGGGTAGCTGGGCTGGCGCTGGTGCGGTGGCTGCTCCATGCCCCTATTGTGGCCCGCCTGGCGCGCGAGGAGAACGCCGGCCGGACCGCGCCGGCCGCTTGCAGCCCCGGGTCGTTTGGGTATGCTGGCGGCCAAACCAGCGAGGTATCCGACATGTTGCGACCGTTCCTGGCCCTGGCCACCGCCGCCCTGCTGCTCGGCGGCTGCGCCGCCACCTCGATGCAGGCCTCGTGGACCGACCCCGACTACAAGGCCGGCAAGGTCAAGTCGATCTTCGTCATGGGGCTGGCCAAGGACGACTTCGTGCGCCGCCTGTTCGAGGACGAGTTCAGCCGCCAGCTCGCCGCGCGCGGGGTCAAGGGCGTCTCCAGCTACAAGCACCTCGAGCCCGGACTGCAGGAGGATCGCACCGCGCTGAACGCCAAGGTCAAGTCGCTGGGGGCCGAGACGGTGCTGCTGAGCAAGGTGGTCGGCAGCCGCACCGACACCGTGGTGACCCCGGCGCGCACCACCTACAGCGGCGGCGGGCCGTACTACCCGAGCCACTACCGGGACCACTGGCACGACTACTACCGGCGCAGCTACGAGACCACCTACACCCCGGCCACGGTCACCGACTTCCAGGTCTACACCGTCGAGACCAACCTCTACGACACCAACGCGGGGATGATCTGGTCGGCGCAGTCCGAGACCATCGCCGGCGGCCAGCTGCAGGCGACGATCAAGGAGTTCATCGAGCTGGTGATCAAGGACCTGGCCAAGCAGGGGCTGATCTGAGGCCGGCCCAACCGCATGTGATCGTGAACAGGGCGGGCGTCGCACCGGGCGGTGCGGCGCCCGTCGCCGTTTAGCGACTGCTCCATGCTGCCCGTCGACCCCTCCACCCTGCTCGCCTACTGCCTGACCGTGGCGGCGATCGTGCTCTCGCCCGGCCCGGACACGCTGATCATCCTGCGCTACGCGCTCGGCTCCGGCCACCGCGTCGGCCTGGCCACGGTCGCCGGCGTGCAGCTCGGGCTGCTCGGGCACACGCTGCTGGCGGTGCTCGGCATCTCGGTGCTGATCGCGGCGACGCCGTGGCTGTTCAGGTCGATCGCCGTCGCCGGCGCGCTCTACCTCGGCTGGATCGGCCTGCAGGGCTTCCGCGGCCACACGCTGCGCCTCGACGGCCCGGGGCAGCGGGTCAGCGTGCGCCGCGCGCTGCGCGACGCGATGCTGTGCAACCTGCTCAACCCGAAGGTGATCGTGCTGTTCCTCGCGCTGCTGCCGAATTTCGTCGACCCGGCGCGCGGCCGGGTGCCGCTGCAGCTGGCGTTCCTGGCCACGGTGCTGGTGCTGATCAACGTCGCCTGGCAGGCGCCGCTGGCGTGGGCCGCGGTCGGCGTGCGCCGCTGGCTGGCGCGGCCGCGCGTGCAGCTGGTGGTCAATGCCGGGACCGGCGCGATCCTGCTCGGCTTCGCGTTGCTGATGCTGTGGGAGCACGCCCTGGGCGGCGGTTGACCGCGCGGAGCAGCACGCCCGGGGTGCCCCACAGCCCGCGCCGCTCGCCCGGCGGTGCCTCGATCACCCTGCGCCCGGCCAGCTTCTGCAGCCGGCGATCAGCACCACCCACGCCCGCCCCGCTGCCCCTTCCGAGCCCCGGATCCGATCTCTGCGCCGACTTGACCTGAGTTAGTTATCAACAGGACGCATCTTGCTATGGTTGGTCGCACTGAGACATCGGCTACGAGGCTTCGCGACCACGATGAAACCCATCCGGACCGGCCTGCACCGAGTTCGGCGCAACGGCTTCACGCTGATCGAGCTGATGTTCGTCGTGGCGGTCATCGGCGTGCTCGCCGCCGTCGCCCTCCCCGTCTACAGCGACTACCTGATCCGCGCCCGCGTCGCCCAGGTGCTGACCACGATCGACACCCTGCGCACGGTGTTCCACACCGAGTACGAGAGCGAGGGGCGCATCCCCAGCTTCCAGCCCGGCAAGGAGGGCGAGATCCCGCCCGAACTCGCCAGCCTTCCGCTCGGGCCGGGCCTGCTGAATTTCGCGCACCTCGGCGAATTCCTGATCCAGAGTTCGCACCACTACGGCCCGTTCGAGGGGAAGGGCATCCCCTACCTCCTGCTCAAGGCCAGCGACCCGTCGCAGACGCCCTACTTGCGTGCACTGGCCCATGCACTGCCCCACAGCGCCTACGCCTGGGTTCTCCAACCGACCGTCATGGTCGTTCCGCTGCTCGACGCCGAGGCCCGCCACGACAGCATCATCCAGGCGGCCAAGCAGAACGCGGCCCAGCCGCCGGCCATGCCCGCTGCCGTGCAACCCCAGCCCACGCCGCAGGCGGCCCAACCGCTCGCCTGCGCCCCGGGCCAGGACCGCGTGACCCTGCCGGCGAGCATGAGCCCGGTCGGCAGCCCGATCGACATCTGCACCAACCCGTGCGCAAACGGCACCGTGCGCGATCCGGCCAACCCGTTCAGCTGCACCTCACCCGCTCCTTCAGGGTCGACGTCCACCGCCGGCGCCCCGGCAACGGCACCCTGCCCGAACGGGCTGCAGCGCGGCACGGACGGACGATGCCATTCCATCGCCGCGACCGCCCCTGCCGCGACTGCCGGGGGCGGATCCCCCGGGGCCTCGACCGGTGGCACGGGTGCGGTCGACCGGAGCCTGTACGACGACTGCGTGGCCCACGTGCTGGCCGATCACCCCCACGGGCACGCCTACGGCCTGCTGAACAAATGCAACCGCTACCCGCACTGACGCCGAAGGGCCCATGACCATGGTCAACACCGAAGAGCTGCAACGGACCATCGCCGCCGCCCAGCAGGAGGTCGACTCCTGGGACCGCCGCGCCAGGCTGTCCGCACAGTCGCGGCCCGCCGGGCCGAAATGGCCGGCGACCCTCGCCCTCTGGGCCGCGCTGGTGCTGGCGGTCTACGCGGAGCGCGACTTCGTCATGGGTTGGTTCGTTCCGCACGACAGCAGCGGCACCGTCGAACAGCTGGGCGAGATCCTGCGTCACGCCGCCGACGACATCGAGACCTACCGCAGCCACTTCGGGCGACTTCCCGAGGGGCTCCCGATCGACTTCCTCAACGGCATCGTCAGCTACGAGCGCGATGACTCGGTCTACGTGCTGGAGACCACCTACCACGACAAGCTGATCCGGCTGCGCAGCGACGCGGCCGGGCCGGGCCGCGTCGAAATCCTGCCGCGTTGAGCGCCACGACCGAAGCGGAGTCGCCCGGGGGCCTGCGCTGGCTGCGGCTGGCGGTCCAGGACGCGTTCCCCGACCACCGGACCGCGCTCGACGGCGTCCACCTCGCGCACAACGTCGAGGAGGCCTGGCACCAGCTGACCCGCGTGCTCGAGTTGACCGACGACGAGCTTACCGCGGCCGTCGCCGGCCACTTCGGCCTGGAGATTGCCGAACTCGACAAGTCCAAGCCCTCCGCGACCCGCCTGGTGCCAGAGGCGATGGCCCGGAAGTACCGCGTGCTCCCGGTCGACGAGGATGGCAACAGCCTCCTGGTCGCCACCAGCGACCCCTTCAACGAGGAGGCGCTCGATCAGCTCAAGGCGGTTTCCGCGCGCCACATCGTCACCCAGCTAGCCCCCCCGCTCGCGATCGACAACTTCATCACCGCCAACTACAGCCGCGCGCTGCGCAAGCGCACCGAACGCCTGGTCAATCTCGACCAGGACGAGACCCAGGACCTCTCCAAGAACGACGACAGTGCCGCAGGGCGGCTCGGCGTGCACATCCTGCGGCTCGGCATCGACCGGGGCGCCTCGGATATCCACGTGCAGCCGTTCGGCGGGGGCGGCGTCATCCGCTGCCGCGTCGACGGCGTGCTGCAACGGATCGCGACGCTGCCGGCCGCCGTGTTCCACGCGCTGGTGCGCCAGATCAAGGCGCTCAGCGGCATGGACCCGAGCAACGACCGCAAACCCCAGGACGGCCAGCTCGCCACCAGCTACCAGGGGCGCGAGGTCGAGATGCGCATCACGACGCTGCCCTGCCGGGGCGGCGAGCGGCTGGTCATGCGCCTGCACGAGCAGGGCGAGAAGGTCACCCTCGAGCAGCTCGAGTTCCCTCCGGCGGAACTCGCGGCGATGCTGCGCATCATCCAGCACACCGCGGGCATCTTCCTGGTCACGGGTCCGACCGGGTCGGGCAAGACCACGACGCTCTATGCCCTGCTCGATCGGCTCAACCAGGTCGGCGTCAACATCATCACCATCGAGAACCCGGTCGAGCATGAGATCATCGGCATCTCCCAGGTGGAGGTGAACCCGGCAGCCGGCCTGACCTTTGCCAGCACGCTGCGCTCGATCCTGCGCCAGGATCCCGATGTCGTCCTGGTCGGCGAGATCCGCGACGCCGAGACCGCCGACATCGCGGTCCAGGCGGCGCTGACCGGGCACCTGGTGCTGTCGACGCTGCACACCAACGACGCCCTGACCACGATTCCACGCCTGCTCGATCTCGGGGTGCCGGCCGCCCTGGTCGCCGACAGCGTCATCGGCGTCAGTGCCCAGCGCCTGCTGCGCAAGCTCTGCCCCGCCTGCAAGCGCGCCCCGGCGGAGACGCTCGACGCCGCCTCGCAGCTCTTCACCGAGATCACCGGCAAGCCGGTCGGCGCGCTCCAGACCGGCTGTCCCGAGTGCGACTACTCCGGCTACAAGGGCCGCCTGCCGGTGACCGAAATCATCGAAGTGGCCGACGAGCTGCGGGAAGCGCTCGTTTCTGGACGCACCGATAGCGCGACACTACGCGAAGCCACCGCGGGTCGTGGCCGCACGATGAGTGCCGTCACGGCCGCCTGGATCGTCTCGGGGATCACTTCGCCCGACGAGGCCTCGCGCGTCCTCGGTGGCCGTTTCTGGCGGGAACTCTGCCTCGCACACGACCGCGAGGTCACCACGCTGCCGCCGCTCGCGACCACGGCGCGAACCCGCGGGCAGGAGCTTCCCGACATCCTGACCGTGGTTACCGATGCCGATCAGGAGGCGCAGCTGCGCAGCGCGCTGGACGCGATCGGATTGCGCCTCAGCGTCGCGAGTACCGTCGACGAAGCCATCGCGAAACTGCACCGCGAGAGCAGCATCCGCATGCTGCTGCTCGACGTCGATCAGCCGGGCTTCGCGGCGCGCCCCTTGCTGCGCCAGCTGCGCGCGTCATTCACCTGGGCCGGCCTGCCGTTCCTGCTGTTGCTGCGCGAGAACGACACCGCCACCGGCGAACTGCTGGAGAGCTACGGGGTCAGCGACTACCTCTACAAGCCGTTCGATCCCGAAGAGTTCCAGGCACGCATCAGGGCGATCCTGACGCGCTGACGCCGGGCTCGAACGCGGCCAGCGCAGTAACCACAACGACGCCCCCCGGCCGAGCCCGGGACCGTGCCCGGCGCCATGGCGAGCGCACGCTGATCCGCCTCGACGCCGACCGGCCGTCCGAGCTCCGGTACGCGCTGCGCTTCGGCGGCGCCGACGTGCGCCCGGCCCGGGCCGAGGGCAGCCCAGCCAAGGCCGGGCGACTGGTCGCTTTCGCTGGTCTCGGCCGGTCCGGGGCCGCGACCGGCCAAGTCTCCCCCCGCCTTCAGCGCGCCTGCGTTCAGGCGGCCTGCTCGCTGATGCGCTGGGCCAGGCGCGCGATCTGCGCCCAGTGGTGGGTGACGATGTCCTGGGCGTGCGCGAGGTGGTTGCGCAGCGACTCCAGCTCGCGGATCACGCGCTTCGCGGCGCCGCGCGACTCGAAGCCGAACAGCGCGACCAGTTCGGGGTCCTCCAGCGCGATCCGCGCCTTGTCCCCCAGTTGCAGGCAGTCGAGCAGCGTGCAGGCCTGGCCGACCCGGGTGCGCTCGGCGTGCAACGCGCCGGCCTTGTGCAGCCGCGACTCGCTCAGGTGGCCGCTCCAGCTGTCGCCGGCGAAGCGGGCGCGGATCAGCTCGGTCAGCGTCATCTCGGTCAGCGTGATGATGCCGAACAGCCACATCCGCACCACCGGCTTCTGGATGTCGTCGCGCGTGACCACGCCGGCGACCTGGCCGAACACCTCGACGAAACCGTGCTCGTGGCGCGTCAGCACGTGGATCACGTCGGCCAGCGGGGCGTCGGCGGCGAGCAGCTGGCCGGCGTGGAACGGCCGCGCGTGGTCGCCGCAGGCGCCCGCTTGCAGGTCCTCGGCCAGCACGTAGCCGTCGATGTGACCGCCGCGTCGGACCCCGGCCACCGTTCCGGCGCCGAGCGCCGCGCGGGTGACGGCCGCCGGTTGCGCGGCGTCGAACGACGGCAGCGGTTCGGCGATCTCCTCGGCGGTGAACGCCTCGACGAACAGCCGCGGTACGCGTCGGCTGCCGTGGACGACCACAGCGCGTGGCGCCTCGCCCTCCTGCGCCTCCAGCAGCCGCCGGTCGAGACCGATGCGCTCGGCCTGGCGCTGCCACAGCTTGCGCGCCTGCGCGCAGAGTCCCGGGTCACCGTCCCCGAGCACGCCGAGCAGCGCGGCCATCTCGACCAGGAAGGTGCGGCAGAAACGCCGGTCGTGGTTGCAGATGTCACGGGCGTTGTCGATCAGGTCGGCGAGCTTGACGGTCTTCGCCGCCGGCGACGCCTGCGCCAGGTGGTCGCGGTCGAGCGCCTTGCGCTCGGCGCGGTTGCCGTCGCCGGGACGGCTGACGTCGGTCAGCTCGGCGACCAGCCGCGCGACCGCCTCGCCGAAGGCCTCGCGCAGGTCGTCGAGCGTGGCCGGGGTGTCCTCGACCACGTCGTGCAGCCACGCCGCGGCGCGCACGACCGGGTCGTCGGTGACCGTGGCGACCAGCTCGGCGACCGCCTTCAGGTGCACCTGGTAGGGCTGGTGGGTGTACTTGCGGCGCTGGTCGATGCGCTGGTGGGCGTGGGTGCCGAAGTGCGCGGCGCGCTGGACCAGGTCGTCTGCGGGATCGGGCACGGGGATCGCCTGTCGCGGGGTTCAGCGGCGATGTTACGACGGCGGCGTGGTTCATCGCAGCCCGCGCCCGCGCTGGCCGCGTGACCGCCGGCCCCGGACAGCGCTTGCCGAGCCAGCGCGCGCTGCGCATGATGCGCCGTTCGCGCCGCGGCGCAGGTGACGGTCGATGACGGGGCACGCGCTGGTCTACTGGGTCTTCGCCGGGGTCTACCTGGGCATGCTGCTCGGGCGCTATCCGCGTCTCGGTCTCGACCGCAGCGGGATCGCGCTGCTCGGCGCGATCGTGCTGCTGGCCAGCGGCACGACCGACCTCGACGGCGCGGTGGCGGCGGTCGACTGGGCCACGATCAGCGTGCTGTTCGCGCTGATGGTGGTCTCCGCGCAGCTGCGTCTCGGCGGCTTCTACACCCGCGTCAGCGCCGCGGTGGCGACGCGGCCGTGGCCACCGGCAGGGCTGCTGGCCGCGCTGGTCGCGGTCACCGGCGGGCTGTCGGCGGTGTTCACCAACGACATCGTCTGCCTCGCGGTCAGCCCGGTGGTGATCCTCGCCTGCCGCCGGCGCGGCCTCGACCCGCTGCCCTACCTGCTCGGGGTCGCCTGCGCAGCCAACGTCGGCTCGGCGGCGACGCTGATCGGCAACCCGCAGAACATCCTGGTCGGCGAGCGCCTCGGGCTCGACTTCGGCGCCTACCTCGGCCTCGCGCTGCCGCCGGTGCTCGCCGGGCTGGCGGTCACCTGGGCGGTGCTGGCGTGGCAGTACCGCGGCCGCTGGCACGCAGTCGCGCCGACCGCGGCGGACCCGGCCGAGGCGTTGCCTGCGTGGGACGGCTGGCAGTCGGGCAAGGGGCTGGCCGTGACCACGGCGCTGTTCCTGGCCTTCCTGCTGCTCGACTGGCCGCGCCACGCGGTGGCGCTGGCGGCCGCCGGGATCCTGCTGACCAGCCGCCGGCTGCACTCGCGGCAGACGCTGGGCCTGGTCGACTGGCAGCTGCTGGTGCTGTTCGTCGGCCTGTTCGTGGTCAACGCCGCGCTGCAGGCGACCGGCCTGCCGGAGCGCGCGGTGGCCGGCGCGGCCGGCGCCGGCATCGACCTCGCGCAACCGGGCTGGCTGTTCGCGGCCACGCTGCTGCTGAGCAACCTGGTCTCGAACGTGCCGGCGGTGATGCTGCTGCTGCCGCTGGCCGAGGGCGGCGGCCTCGGCGGCCCGCTGCTGGCGCTGGCCAGCACGCTGGCCGGCAACCTGCTGCTGGTCGGCAGCATCGCCAACCTGATCGTCGCCGACGCCGCGGCCCGGCACGGGGTGCGCCTCGGCTGGGCCGAGCACGCCCGCAGCGGAGTCCCGGTGACGTTGCTGACGCTGGCGCTGGCGGCCGGCTGGCTGGGGCTGCTCGGCTAGCAGGAGGACGCCCTGTCCCGCCTTCGCTGCCTGCCCTGGCACCCGTCAGCCGGTGCCGGTGGTGGCGAGCCGGGTGGGGGTGACGGTGTCCGGCTGCTGCTCCGGGCCGAAGTCGCACGAGACGACGACCGAATCCTGGTCCTCGCCGCACAGCAGCTGCAGGCCTCCGGCGTGGCTGCCCAGCAGCTTGTCTGCCCGCCGGTAGGCGACCGCGCGGCGCAGGCGGCGCCCGAGCCCGTCCCGCCGCGCGCTCAGGACCACCTTGTTGCGGCGACTGGCGCTCGCGCTGTACCAGACGCGCAACGGGGTGGTGCCCGCCTGCCCGGCCAGCGCCACCAGCACCAGTTCCAGGGCCTCCTCGGCGTAGCCGGGGTACTCCTGCGCGAGGCTGCCCGCGGCACGCCCGCGGCCGAGTGGGCGCAGCTCCAGTT
>DATCZX010000150.1:0-3705 GCA_036525695.1 Gammaproteobacteria bacterium
GCAGCTGCTCGGCCTGGTGCTGTCGCTCGGCGGGGCCGGCTGGATCATCGTGCGCGGCGAGCCGGCACACCTGCTGGCCCTCGGCACGCCGGGCGACCTGTGGGTGCTGGCGGCGGCGCTGACCTGGGCGATCTACTCGGCGTGGCTGCGCCGGCGGCCGGCGGGGCTCGAGCCGCTGCAGTTCCTGCTCGCGCTGGTGCTGTTCGGCTGGCCGGTGCTGCTGCCGTTCTACCTGCTCGAGCACGCGGGGGGGAGGGTGATGACGCCCGACCTGCCGACGCTGCTGCTGGTGCTCTACGTCGGCGTCTTCGCCTCGATCCTGGCCTACGTCGCGTGGAACCACGGCGTCGGGCGGGTCGGCGCCAACCGGGCCGGGGTGTTCATGCACCTGATGCCGGTCTTCAGCACGCTGCTGGCGATCGCGCTGCTCGGCGAGCGGCTGCAGCTCTACCACGCGGTCGGCATCGTGCTGATCGGCAGCGGGGTCGCGCTGGCCGCGCGCCGACCGCCGGCGCCGGAGGCCTGAGCGCCGGCGCCGCTCCGCGCTGCGGCGCGGGTTCAGCTGCCGCTGAAGAACGCCTGCTCGGCCGCGTCCGGCAGCGGCATGCCGGTCACCCGTGCCTTCTGCAGCAGCTCCCAGAAGTAGCGGTAGCTGGCGCGGTCGTGCAGTTCGCCGCGGTACTGCAGCGGCCCCCAGTCGAGGTCGTAGGCGGCGAGCAGGATCGCCGCGGCATCCTGGACCTCGGCGTAGTCGGGGCGCATCGCCTCGACGATCGGCTCGATCTGCGCCGGGTGGATGCTCCACATGCGCAGGAAGCCGAACTCCTCGCGCGCGCGCCGCGCATCGGCCCGGATCAGCGCGCGGTCCTTGAGCTCCAGCGTGACGTTGTGCGCCGGGACCAGCCCGTTGGCCAGCGCCGCGGCGACGATCTCGCTCTTCGCCCGCACCAGCAGGCGGTGCTCGAACTGGCCCGGGCTGCGCATCGCCGCGGCCGGGATGGCGCCGTGGTGACCGCTGATGAAATCGAGCAGGCCGAAGTCGAGCACCCGCAGCCACGGCACGCGGGCGATCTCCCACACCTCGCGCAAGGCGCCGTGGGTCTCGATCAGCACGTGGAGCGGGATCTCGCGGGTGATGCCGTGGCGCGCCGCGGTCGCCTGCACGTACTCGACCACCTCGTGCACCTGCGCGGCCGCGGTCGGCTTGGGGACGGTCAGGTGCGAGAGCAGCTGGCCGAGTCCGGCGACCAGGATGTCGACGTCCTGCCGCCAGTGCGGGTGGCTCGGGTCGTGGATGCGCACGCCGGCCATGCGCTGGCGGTTCTCCGGCCCGGAGAGCAGGGCCACGATCATCTCGGCGTGCTCGCGCTCGCGGCCGGCCGGGGCCCCGTCCTCGCAGTCGCAGGTGAGGTCGAACACCGGGCCCAGCGTGGTCTGCAGGTCCAGCGCCTTGCGCATCAGCTTCTCGCTGCCGGCGTAGTGGTCGCAGCTCGGGATGACCGGGAACGGGCGCTCTCCGGCGAACAGTGCGGCCTCGGGATGCATCTTGGTGGTCACG
Organism: Gammaproteobacteria bacterium; assembly: GCA_036525695.1. Taxonomy (GTDB): domain Bacteria; phylum Pseudomonadota; class Gammaproteobacteria; order QNFN01; family QNFN01; genus DATCZX01. The sequence goes on from DATCZX010000150.1 coordinate 1,559, forward strand.
ATATCCTCTTGAATATATTCATTTATTTACACATTCAGGCAGGCGCGTGCCGGGTCTGCGCGGCGCCGCCCGATTGTCGCACAGGGGCGCCCCTTGTTGCGACGCAGCATGCGACAGGCTAGGATCGGGTCATGCGTTTGCTCACCATCGAGAGCGCCTAGGGCCGCCATGGAGCTCTGGCAACAGCTGCTGCTCGGCGGGATGGCCGCCGCCGCCCTGTGGCTGTTCCTGCCCGGCATCCGCCGCGCGGTCAAGGATTCGCCGCGCGGTTCCGCCGCCGACTGGCTCGGGCTGGCACTGCCGATCGGCCTGGTCGTGCTGCTGGTGCTGCTGATGATCAGCCTGCTGTGAGCGTGCCGCGGTGCCCGAACCGCTGATCTCGGTGCTGCTGCCGGTGCGCGACGCCGGCGACTACCTGCGCCCGGCGGTCACCAGCATCCTGACCCAGAGCGTCGACGACTTCGAGCTGATCCTGGTCGACGACGGCTCGCGCGACGCTGCCGTCGCGCAGCTGGAGTGCAGCGACCCGCGCCTGCGGATCTTCCACAACCCCGGTCAGGGGCTGGTCAACGCGCTGAATTTCGCCGCGTTCCAGGCCCGGGGCCGCTTCGTCGCGCGGATGGATGCCGACGACATCGCGCTGCCGCAGCGGCTCGAACGGCAGCTGCAGCTGCTCGAGAGCGAGCCGGGCATCGGCATCGCCGGGGCCCGCGTGGAGATCTTCAGCGAGCAGGGGGTCGGCGAGGGTTACCGGGTCTACGAGCAGTGGATCAACTCGCTGACCACGCCGGAGGCGATCGAGCGCGAGATGTACGTCGAGAGCCCGATCCCGCATCCGACCGCGATGCTCTCGCGCAACCTGTTCCGTGCCCTGGGGGGCTACCGCCACGTCGACTGGCCGGAGGATTACGACCTCTGGCTGCGCGCGCACCTGAACGGCGTGCGGATGGCCAAGCCGGACGAGGTGCTGCTGCGCTGGCGCGATCACCCGCAGCGGGTCACCCGCGCTGACAGCCGCTACGCGCTCGCCGCGTTCACCCGGGCCAAGGCGCACTTTCTCGCCCGCCAGCCGCTGCGCGACCGGGCTGCGGTGATCTGGGGCGCGGGCCCGACCGGGAGCCTGCTGTGCGACGCGCTGGTCGAGGAGGGGGTGCGGGTGGACGCCTTCATCGACATCGACCCGAGGAAGGTCGGTGGCAGGAAACGCGGCCGCCCGGTGCTGCCGGCCGAAGCGGCCCCCGATGTCACCCCGGCCCTGGTCGTCGCCGCCGTCGGCGCGCGTGGCGCACGTGCGGACATCCGCGGCCTGCTCGAGGGCTACCACCTCAGCGAGGGCTGGGACTACCTGTTCGCCGCCTGAGCCTCCACGGCTCGGGATACCACTGCCCGGAGACTCGACCCGCTGCAGCGCGACTTGCGCAGAGCGTTGAATTTAAGTAACACACATTAGAGATAGGTAGCATAAATGCATGAATAATAATAGGCACACCATAGCAGGGGAGCAGCACGGTCGCATCCAGCGGCAGCCGTCTCGACGGCCTGGCCCGTACCGCCCGGCTACACAGAATTTAACATAATATACATTATGCGCACTAAGGTCCGGCCTGGAGGGCGGCGCTGCAGCACCCCTGCGCCTCGTCAGCGGCAGGCGGAACGCTTATGATTTTTGGGCGGATGCTCTAATCGTGCAGCCGCCCGCCAACCGTCCACCTCCGGGGTAAGGAAACCATGCCGGACAGCATGCCAGACCGTCCACCACGGGCCGCCACCACCGCTTGGCACGCGCAGACCGCGGCCGCTTGCCTCGAACAGCTGGGGGTCGACCGGCACGGCTTGCGCAGCAGCGAGGTCGAGGCCCGGCTGGCGCAGTACGGCGCCAACCGGCTGCCGCCGCCGCCCCGCCGCAGCGCCTGGCGGCGCCTCGCCGAGCAGTTCAACAACGTGTTGATCTACGTGCTGCTGGCGGCCAGCGTGGTGACGGCGCTGCTCGGCCACTGGGTCGACACCGGGGTGATCGTCGGCGTCGTGGTGATCAACGCGCTGATCGGCTTCGTCCAGGAAGGCAAGGCCGAGCGCGCGCTGGACGCGGTCCGCGGGATGCTCTCGCAGAGCGCGCTGGTGTTGCGCAACGGGATCCGCTGCAGCGT
>DATCZX010000151.1:0-12143 GCA_036525695.1 Gammaproteobacteria bacterium
GCGGGTGGCCAGGGCGCTGGCCAGCCTCGACCTCGCCGCACGCGCCGACCACCGCCCGGACCAGCTCTCCGGCGGCCAGCGCCAGCGCGTCGCCATCGCCCGCGCGACCATCATGGGTCCGCGCCTGCTGCTGGCCGACGAGCCGACCGGCAACCTCGACCGCCACTCCGGGCACGAGGTGCTCGGGCTGATCGAGGCGCTGCACGCCGAGGGGCTGACGCTGCTGGTGGTGACCCACGACCCGGAGATCGGCCGCCGCGCGTCGCGGCGCATCGCGGTGGTCGACGGCCGGGTCAGCGAGGCGCCGCCGTGAACCTGCGCGATCGCCTGCACTTCGCCTGGGACGCGCTGCACGGCTTCCGCACGCGCACCGCGCTGATGCTGCTGGCGATGGCCATCGGCGTCGCCTCGGTGGTGCTGCTGACCGGCCTCGGCGAGGCCGCACGCCGCTACGTCATCGGCGAGTTCTCGAGCCTCGGCACCGACCTGCTGGTGGTGCTGCCGGGGCGCTCGGAGACGGTCGGCGGGCCGCCCCCGCTGCTCGGCATCACGCCGCGCGACCTGACCCTCGACGACGCGCTGGCGCTGCTGCGCAGCCCGGTGGTCGAGCGCGTCGCGCCGATCGTCATCGGCTCGGTGCCGGTGTCGGCGGCGGGGCGCGAACGCGAGAGCACCGTGGTCGGCACCACCGCCGACTTCGCGCCGATCCGCCGGGTCGAGCTCGCCAGCGGCCGCTTCCTGCCGGCGCAGGACCCGCGCCGGGCGCGCCCGGTGTGCGTCCTCGGCGAGACCCTCGCCAGGGAGCTGTTCGGCCGCACGCAGGCGCTCGGCCAGACGCTCCGGCTGGGCGACCACCGCTGCCGCGTGATCGGCGTGCTCGGCTCGACCGGGCGCTCGCTCGACGTGCAGCTCGACGAGCTGGTGCTGGTGCCGGTGGCGCTGGCGCAGGCGCTGTTCGACACCCCGGCGCTGTTCCGCGTGCTGGTGCAGGCGCGCGACCGCGCCGCGCTCGAGCGGGCCCGGGAAGCGGTGCTGGCCACGGTGCGCGCGCGCCACGACGGCGAGGACGACGTCACGGTGATCACCCAGGACGCGATGCTGGCGACCTTCGACCGCATCCTCGGCACGCTGACGCTGGCGGTCGGCGGCATCGGCGCGATCAGCCTGGCCGTCGCCGGCATCCTGATCATGAACGTGATGCTGGTCGCGGTGACCCAGCGCACCGCCGAGATCGGCCTGCTCAAGGCGCTCGGCGCCGCACCGCGGCAGATCCTCGGCCTGATCCTGACCGAGGCCGGGCTGCTCGCGCTCGGCGGGGCGCTGCTCGGCCTCGCCGCCGGGGCCGGTGGGGCCGCGCTGCTCGGCCGGCTCTACCCGAGCCTCGACTTCAGCGCCCCGGGCTGGGCGCCGCCCGCGGCCCTGCTGCTGGCGCTGGGCATGGGCCTGCTGTTCGGCGCGCTGCCGGCGCGGCGCGCGGCGCGCCTCGACCCGGTCGCGGCGCTCGCGCGGAGGTAGCGGTGCGCTTCGCCGACCAGGCGCAGATGGCGTGGCGCGGGGTGCTCGCCAACCGCCTGCGCAGCCTGCTGACCATGCTCGGCATCGGCGTCGGCATCGCCGCGGTGGTGCTGCTGACCTCGATCGGCGAGGGGGTGCGCGGCTTCGTGCTGGCAGAGTTCACCCAGTTCGGGACCAACCTGGTGGCCGTCGTGCCGGGCAAGACAAGCACTTTCGGAATGTCCGCTGCCGTGATCCATACCACGCGCCCGGTGACCATCGAGGATGCGGAGGCGTTGGTGCACCTGCCCGGCGTGGAAGCGGTCGCTCCGGCCGTGCATGGCAACGCCGACGTGGAATGGATCGGAAGGCGTCGCAGCACAATGATCTTTGGCGTCGGATCGTCGGCGCCCGAGGTGTGGCGCCTCGGGGTTGCAGAAGGTGACTTCCTCTCGCCGGGCTCGAGAGCGCAAGCGGTGCTCGGTGCCAAGGTGCGCCGCGAGCTGTTTGGCGACACCTCGCCATTGGGCGAGGTCATCAGGATTGGTGGTGAACGTTATCGCGTGATCGGAACGATGGCACCCAAGGGTCAGTTCCTCGGCATGGACATGGATGACTCGGTCTATGTGTCCACGCGGCGGGCCATGCGCTTGTTCAACCTCAGCGGCGTGCAGGAGGTCGACGTCCTCTACACCCCCGACCGCAACATCGATCAACTGGTGGCCGCGGTCAAGGCACGCCTGGTCGCGCGTCACGGGCAGGAGGATTTCACCGTCGTCACCCAGCAGCAGATGCTCGACGTGCTCGACTCGGTGCTCGGCGTGCTGACCTTCGCGGTCGGCGCGCTGGGCGGCATCTCGCTGCTGGTCGGCGGGGTCGGCGTGCTGACCATCATGACCATCGCGGTGACCGAGCGCACCGCCGAGGTGGGCCTGCTGCGTGCGCTTGGCGCCGGGTCGGGCCAGGTGCTCGGGCTGTTCCTCGGCGAGGCGGTGGCGCTGGCGGCCCTCGGTGGCCTGCTCGGACTGGGGCTCGGCCTCGGTGGCGTGCTGCTGCTCGGCCTGGTGGTGCCGGCGTTGCCGGTGACGGTGTCGCCGTTCTACCTGGCCCTCGCCGAGGGGTTGGCGGTCGCGATCGGCCTGCTCGCCGGCGTGGTGCCGGCGCGCCGCGCCGCGGCGCTCGAGCCGGTGCAGGCGTTGCGCGCCGAGTGAGGGCCTAAGGGCAGGAAAGAGGGCGCGGCGAGCGGGCCTGGCGATCGCGCAGGCGAGCCGGGATCACCGCGTAGCCAGCGCCACGCGCGGAGCGCGCGGCACCGGCCTCCCCGCTGCTCAGCCGCGCCCGGCGACCCGGCGCAGGCGGTGGTAGCGGGGGTTCTTCTGGCGCGGACCGAGGTAGCCGGGGACCACCTGCTCGATGCTCCGCGGCACGATCCCGAACAGCTCCGGGAACGGGCCGCTGCAGGTGCTGTCGACCGTGGTCGAGCGCAGGTTGTCGCGCGAGAACGGCTTGCCCGGCACCCACTCCATGACCCGCGCCTGCAGCCGCGACAGGTCCTCGCCGAGCGGCACCACCCAGCGGTCGAGCCCGGCCTGCTCGGCGGTGTACTCGACCAGCTGGTGCAGCGTCCACACCTCCGGTCCGCACAGGTCGTAGCGCTGCCCGTGGGTGGCCGGGTCGGTGAGGGCCTGGGCGAAGCAGTGGACCACGTCGCCGACGTAGACCGGGGCGAAACGGGCCTTGGCGCAGGCCAGCGGGAACACCCCGGGGCTCAGCGCGAGCAGGCCGGCGAAGCGGCTGAACAGCCCGTCGCCGGGGCCGAAGATCACCGACGGGCGGAAGCTGGTCACCGCCAGCCCGGGCCCGTGCGCGGCGTGCACCAGGGCCTCGCCGCGGCCCTTGCTGCGCAGGTAGTGGCTCGGCCCGTGCTCGGCGTCGGCATGCAGCGCGCTCATCTGCAGCAGGCGCCCGACCCCGGCCTGGCGGCAGGCCTCGACCAGCACGCCGGGCAGGGTCACGTGGGCGCGCTCGAAGCCGCTGCCGTCGCTGCCCCGCTCGTTGAGGATGCCGACCAGGTTGATCGCGGCATCGCAGCCGGCCAGCGCGGCGGCCAGCGCGGCGCTGTCGTAGACGTCGACCTCGTCGACCGTTACCCTCGGCAGGACCAGCAACTCGCGGTGCCGTTCGCGGCGGTGCGAGAGCACGCGCACGTGGTGGCCGGCATCGTGCAGCCGCGGGACGAGGTGGCGGCCGACGAAGCCGGTGCCGCCGAGAACACAGAGCGTTTGCGTGGACATGGCTGGGCCGATACTCGCGCAGGCTGGACGGGGCGACTCCCCGGATGGCCGGATTTATACTAATTTAATCAGACAATAACAAGGACGGCCGGAGGCTACTGGATGCAGATTCGTGCGACCTCGCCGGTGGACGGTTCGACCCTCGCGGTGTTCGAGGAGTGGACCGGGCGCAAGGTGCTGGAAGCGGTCGAGGAGGTGGCCCGCGCGCAGACCGTCTGGCGCGAGGAGTCGCTGGCGCTGCGCTGCGAACAGCTCGGCCGGGTGGCCAGCCTGCTGCACAACGACCGGGCCGAGCTGGCGCGGCTGATCACCCTGGAGGTGGGCAAGCTGCAGCTCGAGGCGCGCGCGGAGATCGACGCCTGCATCGAGATCTGCGAGCACTACGCCGAGCACGGCGCCGCGTACCTCGACGACCAGCCGCTCGGCAACGGCAGCCTGCAGCACCTGCCGCTGGGCAACCTGCTGGTGATCCTGCCGCGCTACGCCCCGTTCCTGGACACCTTCCGCAACGTGATCCCGGCGCTGCTGGCCGGCAACGGGGTGCTGCTGAAGCTGTCGACCGCGGTGTCGCAGTGCGCGCTGGCGATCGAGGAGCTGTTCCGCGAGGCGTGCGAACCGCACGAGATCCTGCGCGTCCTGGTGCTCGGGCGCGAGCGCATGCCCGAGGTGCTGGGTAACCCCGCGGTCACCGCGGTGACCTTCAGCGGGGGGCGCACCGGGGGCTGCCGGGTGGCGAAGCTGGCCGGGGAGCAGGGCAAGAAGGTGACGTTGCACCTCGGTGCCGCCGACCCGTTCATCGTCCTCGACGACGCCGATCTCGACCAGGTGATCCCGGCCGCGGTGACGGCACGCTTCAGCAACGCCGGGCAGTCGGCGCTGGCGGCCAAGCGCTTCCTGGTCGACGCGGCGCTGGCCGACGAGTTCGTCTCCCGCCTGCGCACGGTGGTCGAGCGCGACCTGATCTACGGCGACCCGGCCAAAGACGGGGTGCAGCTGGCCCCGTTGGCCAGCCACGAGCTGCGCGACCGGCTGCATCGCCAGGTGTTCAACTCGCGCGGCATGGGCGCGCGCGTGGTCACCGGCTGCATGCCGGGCGAGGGCCCCGGCGCCTACTACCAGGCGTCGATCCTGGACTGGGTCGGGCCGGGGATGCCGGCCTACGACGAGGAGCTGTTCGGGCCGGTCGCGGCGATCGTCCGCGTCCCCGGCCAGTACGAGGCGGTGCAGCTCAGCAACGACTCGGCGTTCGGCCTCGGCGCCAGCGTCTGGAGCGGCGACCTGCGCCGCGGCCAGGCGGTGGCGCGCCAGCTGCGCTGCGGCCAGGTGTTCGTCAACACCCTGCCGCAGACCCACCCCCAGTGGCCCTACGCGGGCTGCCGGGGGTCCGGTTTCGGCAGCCAGCTCGGGGTGCACGGCGTGCGCGAGTTCACCACCGCACGGGTGATCTTCAGCACCTAGCGCAGCGTACCCTGCCGGTCACGCCGCCGCCGCCGCCGGCCCCCGGCTGCATAAATCATCTGGCCGGTTACCATAAAGTTGTCTTATGGGGGACTAGATTATTTCGTTTGGATTTCGTGCCGGGTTTGCCGCATGGTGACGCTCCCACGGCGGCGGCCGCGTGCCGTCGCCTGCAGACGATAATCAGACGGATAGGAGGAGGCGCATGTCCACCCTGGTCAAGCCGCATGGCAGCGACGAGCTGCGTCCCCTGCTGCTCGAGGGCGCGGCCCTGGCGGCGGAGCGCGCGCGCGCCGCGACCCTGCCCCGGGTCCCGCTGAGCTCGCGCGAGCTCGGCGACCTGATCATGCTCGGCATCGGCGGCTTCACCCCGCTCGACGGCTTCATGACCCGGCTCGACTGGGAGCGGGTCTGCGACGCGATGCAGACCGCGAGCGGCCTGTTCTGGCCGATCCCGATCACGCTCTCCGCCGACCAGGCGCTGGCCGACAGCCTCAAGGAGGGCGACGAGGTCGCGCTGGTCGATCCCGAGCGCGACGAGGTCATGGGCACCATGCGCCTGACCGAGAAGTACGGCATCGACAAGGCGCACGAGTGCATGATGGTGTACAAGACCACCGACACCGAGCACCCCGGCGTGCAGATGGTGATGGCGCAGGGCGCGGTCAACCTCGCCGGGCCGGTCAAGGTGCTGTCGCAGGGCGAGTTCCCGAGCAAGTACGGCAAGCAGTTCATGACCCCGGCCGAGACCCGCGCCGAGTTCGCGCGCCGCGGCTGGCACACCATCGCCGCGTTCCAGACGCGCAACCCGATGCACCGCTCGCACGAGTACCTGGCCAAGATCGCCATCGAGATCTGCGACGGCGTGCTGATCCACTCGCTGCTGGGCAAGCTGAAGCCGGGCGACATCCCCGCCGAGGTGCGCTCGCGCGCGATCGGCACGCTGTGCGAGAACTACTTCGTCGACAACACCGTGATGCAGGCCGGCTACCCGCTCGACATGCGCTACGCCGGGCCGCGCGAGGCGCTGCTGCACGCGCTGTTCCGGCAGAACTACGGCTGCTCGCACCTGATCGTCGGCCGCGACCATGCCGGCGTCGGCGACTACTACGGCCCGTTCGACGCCCACCACATCTTCGACCAGATCCCGCGCGACGCGCTGCAGACCCGGGCGCTGAAGATCGACTGGACCTTCCACTGTTCCAAGTGCGAGGGCATGGCCGCGATGAAGACCTGCCCGCACGAGGCGGCCGACCGGCTGCTGCTGTCGGGGACCAAGCTGCGCAAGGCGCTGTCCGAGGGTACCGAGGTGCCGCACCAGTTCAGCCGCCCGGAGGTGCTGGAGATCCTGCGCGAGTACTACGCCGGACTCGGCGACGACCAGAAGGTCGAGGTGAAGATGTCGGGGCACTCCGCGGCCTGATCTTTCCGGCCCGCCGCCGCCGGGCGGCGGGGCCTCTCTCGACGACGCGCAGCGCGACTACCGGGACGGCGGCATGCCCACGTTTGTACTCACCGACAAGTGCGATGGCTGCAGGGGCCTGGACCAGGCCGCCTGCATGTACATCTGCCCCCACGACCTGATGAAGCTGGACCGGGACGGCGCGGAGACCGGTCACGCGATGAAGGCGTTCAACCAGGAACCGGAGCAGTGCTGGGAGTGCTACTGCTGCGTCAAGGTCTGCCCGCAGCAGGCGGTCGAGGCGCGCCACTACGCCGACATCGTGCCGCTGGGCGGCTCGGTGCAGCCGCTGCACGAGGGCCAGTCCATCGTGTGGAACATCACCTTCCGCAACGGCCGGACCAAGCAGTTCCGCTTCCCGGTCCGCACCACCCCGGTCGGTTCGATCGACCCCTACCGCGGCAAGCCGGAGGCCGACTTGGCGAGGATCACCGAGCCCGGTTTCTTCGTCAGCGTCAACGGCTACCGCGCCGGGAACCCCGCCGAGCTGCTCCGGCGCTGACCCGGCCGCGTTGACCGCAGACCAGAGGCGTTGGCGATGGGCGGAGAATTCGGCACCCCGGAAGTCGTCGAGGAAGAGCTCGACATCCTGCTGATCGGCGGCGGCATGGCCTGCTGCGGCGCCGGCTTCGAGGTGATGCAGTGGGCCAGGGCCGCCGAGGCGGAGATCGGCCGGCCGCTGAAGATCAAGCTGGTCGACAAGGCCGCGATGGAGCGTTCCGGCGCCGTCGCCCAGGGGCTGTCGGCGATCAACACCTACATCGGCACCGAGCAGGACCCGGCCGACTACGCGCGGATGGTCTCCAACGACCTGATGGGGATCACCCGCGACGACCTGACCTACGATCTCGGCCGCCACGTCGACGAGTCGGTGCACCTGTTCGAGGAGTGGGGGCTGCCGATCTGGAAGACCGACGCGAACGGCCAGCGCCACGACGGCTCCAGGGGCCTGCCCGCGCTGAAGGACGGCGGCAAGCCGGTCCGTTCCGGCCGCTGGCAGATCATGATCAACGGCGAGTCCTACAAGACCATCGTCGCCGAGGCGGCGAAGAAGGCGCTCGGCGCCGAGCGGATCGAGGAGCGCATCTTCATCGTCAGGCTGGTCAACGACCGGCACGACCCGGGCCGCATCGCCGGCGCGGTCGGCTTCTCGGTGCGCGAGCACAAGGTCTACGTGTTCAGGTTCAAGGCCTGCCTGCTGGCCTGCGGCGGCGCGGTCAACATCTTCCGCCCGCGCTCGGTCGGCGAGGGCATGGGGCGCGCCTGGTACCCGGTGTGGAACGCCGGCTCGACCTACGCGATGGCCGCCGAGGCCGGCGCCGAGCTGACCATGATGGAGAACCGCTTCGTGCCGAACCGGTTCAAGGACGGCTACGGCCCGGTCGGCGCCTGGTTCCTGCTGTTCAAGGCGAAGGCGACCAACGCCTACGGCGAGGACTACCTGGCGAAGAACCGGGCGATGCTCGACCAGTACCCGCCCTACGGCCAGGCCGCGGTGCCGGCCTCGTGCCTGCGCAACCACGTGATGCTGAAGGAGCTCAAGGAGGGCCGCGGGCCGATCTACATGGACACCGTCACCGCGCTGGCCAACCTGCGCGAGACGCTGTCGCCGCACGACGTGCAGCACCTCGAGGCCGAGGCGTGGGAGGACTTCCTCGACATGTGCATCGCCCAGTGCGGCATCTGGGTCGGCGAGAACATCGACCCGGAGCAGAAGAACTCCGAGCTGATCCCGACCGAGCCCTACCTGCTCGGCTCGCACTCGGGCTGCTGCGGCATCTGGGTCTCCGGGCCGGAGGACCTCGGCGCGCCGACCGAGGAGGCCGAGGCCGGCGTGCCCGGGCACCTGCCGCAGGGCTGGAACTGGGGCTACCGCTCGATGACCACGGTCCAGGGGCTGTTCACCGCCGGCGACGGCGTCGGCGCCTCGGGCCACAAGTTCTCGTCGGGCTCGCACGCCGAGGGGCGCATCGCCGCCAAGGCGATGGTCAAGTTCGTGGTCGACCACAAGGACCACCGGCCGGAACTCGACGCCGACGTCGACGCGCTGGTCCGGGAGGTCTGCCGCCCGGCGAGGAACTTCCTCGAGTTCAAGGACTACTCGACGGCGATCGACGTCAACCCGAACTACATCACGCCGAAGATGCTGCAGTTCCGCCTGCAGAAGATCATGGACGAGTACGTGGCCGGCGTCGCGACCTACTACAACACCAACGACAAGATGCTGGCGGTGGCCGAGGAGAAGCTGGCGATGCTCAAGGAGGACGCGCTGCAGATGCGTGCCAAGGACCTCCACGAGCTGCTGCGCGCGTGGGAGAACTACCACCGCATCCTCACCGCCGAGGCGCACATGAAGCACATCCAGTTCCGCGAGGAGACGCGCTACCCGGGCTTCTACTACCGCACCGACAAGAACTTCGTCGACGAGGAGAACTGGCACGTGTTCGTCAACTCGGTCTACGACCGCAACACCGGGAAGTGGACCTGCTTCAGGCGCGCCCACGTCGACCTGGTCGACAAGTCGAAGCTGTTCAAGCCGGCCGCGCGCTGACCGGCCCGGCCCTTGTCGCCGGCGGCGTGGCGCAGGCAGGGGACGCTACAATGGCGTCGCCGCGCGCACCCGCCGACCCGCGCCGACCAGGGGACGCCCCGATGAGCCAGAGCGAAGGCACCCCGCCGCAGAGCCCGGTCCAGCCGCAGCAGCTGGACCAGGACTCGCTGATCCGGTTCCGCTGCCACCCCGGCGTCGCCTGCTTCAACGCCTGCTGCGAGCAGATCGACATCACGCTGACCCCGTACGACCTGCTGCGGCTGAGGCGCCGCCTCGGGCTGACCTCGCAGCAGCTGCTCGCCGCCTACACGGTGCCGTTCGAGCTGGACAGCGACGGCCTGCCCGGGGTCAAGCTGCGCACCGGGGACGAGACCCCACGCTGCCTGTTCCTGACCGACGAGGGCTGCGGCATCTACGCCGACCGGCCGACCGCGTGCCGCTACTACCCGGCGGCGCTGCTGTCGCTGCGCCAGGCCGGCGCGGCGCAGGACCAGCAGCACTACGCGCTGGTGCGCGAGGCGCACTGCCTCGGCCACCAGGAGCCGCGCCGGATCACCCTCGCCGACTACCGCAAGGAGCAGGAGCTCGAGCAGTACGACGCCCTGGCACGCGGCTGGCGCCAGCTGATCCTGAAGAAGAAGTCCACGGGCCCCAAGCTCGGCAAGCCGGGCGCGCGCAGCCTGCAGCTGTTCTTCCTCGCCAGCTACAACCTCGACGGCTTCCGCGACTTCGTCTGCAGCGACGGCTTCCGCAACGCCCACGACCTCGACGCTGCGACCTGGGACGCGCTGCGCGACGACGACGAGGCGCTGCTCGAGTTCGGCTACCGGCTGCTGCGCCAGGTGCTGTTCGGCGAGCTGACCATCCCGCTGCGCGGCCGGCCGGCGCCGGGTGCGGACTGAGCGCCCGCGGCGCGCTACACTGCGCGCGCCCACTCTCCCAGGAGCTGCCATGAGCGCACCCGCGAACCTGCTACCCGAGAACTGGCTGAAGGCCGTGCGCGAGGCGGTCGACCCGTTCGGCATGCTCGACGCCTGCCGCCAGGTGCAGCAGGCCTACCTGCGCCAGCCGCAGGCGTGGCTGGCGGAGCTGGAGCGCTTCGGCAGCGGGCTGACCGCGGTGCAGCTGCACGCGCTGCGCCGCTACACCGGCGAGCGCGAGGCCGACCTGGTCTCGGTCAACGAGTTCGACGAGCGCTTCCAGGACGAGGTGTGGCAGGAGAACCCGTTCTTCGACCACCTCAAGGAGCTCTACCTGCTCGGCACCCGCTGGCTCGACGACGCGGTGCGCAACAGCCCGGTGGCGGATCCCCAGGTGCGCCAGAAGGCCGAGTTCCTGAACCGCCAGCTGGTCAACGCGCTGGCCCCGAGCAACCTGTTCTGGAGCAACCCGGCGGCGCTGCTGCGCGCGCTGCAGACCGGCGGCAAGAGCCTGGCCCAGGGCTACGCCAACCTGGTCTCGGACCTCAACCGCGGCACCATCCGGATGACCGACGAGAGCGCCTTCCGGGTCGGCGAGAACCTGGCGACCACGCCCGGCAAGGTGGTGCTGCGCAACCGCCTGCTCGAGCTGATCCAGTACGCGCCGACCACGCCGCGGGTGCACGCGCTGCCGATCGTGCTGGTCTCGCCGTGGATCAACAAGTACTACATCCTCGACCTGAACGAGCGCAAGAGCCTGATCCGTTTCCTGGTCGGCCAGGGCTTCACGGTGTTCGTCACCAGCTGGAAGAACCCGGTCAAGGAGCACGCCGGCACCACCTTCGACGACTACCTGGTCGACGGCGTGCTGCAGGCGGTCGAGGCGGCGCGCTCGATCTGCAACGTGCCCCAGGTGCACCTGACCGGCTACTGCATCGGCGGCACGCTGGTCGCGGCGCTGATGGCGTGGCTGACCCGGGCGCGCAAGGCCGGCCCGTCGCCGGTCGCGCACTGGACCCTGCTGACCACGCTGGTCGACTTCAGCGAGCCGGGCGAGATCGGCGTGTTCATCGACGAGCAGACCATCGCCTGGCTCGAGCAGCGGATGGCGAAGACCGGCTACCTCGACGGCGGCGACATGGCCAACGCGTTCCGCGCGCTGCGCTCGAACAGCCTGGTGTGGATGTACTACGTGCACAACTACCTGCTCGGCGAGGAGCTGCCGCGCTTCGACGTGCTGTTCTGGAACATGGACACCACGCGGATGCCCGAGCAGATGCACGCCTTCTACCTGCGCGAGTTCTACCTGAACAACCGGATGGTCGAGCCCGACGGCCTGACCCTGGCCGGGCGCCCGATCGACCTGCGCCGGATCGAGCAGCCGCTCTACGTGGTCGGCGCCGAGCAGGACCACATCGCGCCGTGGCGCGCGACCTGGAAGATCGGCGCGCTGGTCAAGGGACCGGTGCGCTACGTGCTGGCCACCTCGGGCCACATCCTCGGCATCATCAACCCGCCGACCGACCCGCCCAAGCGCCGCTACTGGGCCGGCGAGCACGACGGCACCAGCACCCCCGACGCCTGGCTCGAGGCCACGCCGAAGGTCCCCGGGACCTGGTGGGAGGACTGGGTCGGCTGGCTCGGCACGCGCTGCGGCGAGCAGGTCGCGCCACCGCCGCTCGGCAACGACGCCCACCCGGCGCTGGCCGACGCGCCGGGCACCTACGTGCTGGAGCGCTGAGCCGGAAAGCGGCAAGGCGCCACGACCCCGCGGAGCAACCATGGACCCGATCGTCACTCTCGACCACGGCATCACCCGCATCGACGGCGACTACGTGCGCCCCGGCCTGGCCGCCTTCTACCTGGTGGTCGAGCACGGCCGCGCGGCGTTCATCGACACCTGCACCAGCCACTCGGTGCCGCAGGCGCTGGCCGCGCTGCGCGCCGCCGGGCTGACCCCGGAG
>DATCZX010000152.1:0-3590 GCA_036525695.1 Gammaproteobacteria bacterium
GTGGCCAGCGCCGCGGCCACTTCGGCGCCGGCGCCGGCGAGCCGCGTGGCGGCGTCGGCGAGCACGCGGTCGCCCCCGTTCAGCTCGACCAGCGCCAGCAGCTGCGCGGCGGCCGCCGGCGGCAGCCGCCAGGCCGCCAGCGCGGCCTCGAGCTCGGGGCGCGCCTTGCTCTGCAGCAGCGCGAACAGCTCCGCCTCCTGCACCGCGTCGAGCCCGGCCCGGTGCGCCAGGCTGCGGAAGATGCCGACGTGGCCGAGGTCGACGTGGGCGCCGCGGATGCCGCACGCCTCGAGGGTCTCGACCAGCAGCGCGAGGATCTCGGCGTCGCTCTCGACCCCGGCGTGGCCGTACAGCTCGGCGCCGACCTGCAGCGGGCTGCGCGTGCGCGACGGGCCGCCCGGGCGCGTGCGCAGCACGGTGCCGAGGTAGCAGAGCCGGGACGGGGCGGCGCGCTGCAGCCGGTGGGCGTCGATCCGCGCCACCTGCGGGGTCATGTCGGCGCGCACGCCCATCAGCCGGCCGCTGAGCTGGTCGGTGAGCTTGAAGGTCTCGAGGTCGAGGTCGTGGCCGGTGCCGACCAGCAGCGACTCGAGGTACTCGATCAGCGGCGGCACCACCAGCTCGTAGCCCCAGCTGGCGTAGAGGTCGAGCAGGCGGCGGCGCAGCTGCTCCAGCCGGCGCGCCTCGCCGGGCAGCAGCTCGTCGATCCCCTCGGGCAGCAGCCAGCGGTCGATGCGGTCCATCTCAGGTCCCCAGGGTGACGGCGCGTGCCGCGCGGGCCCGCCGCGAGCGGGCCGCGCTCAGTGCAGCAGGTAGGAGAGCAGCACGCCGAGCAGCATGCTGGCCAGGCCGGCGACGCGCAGCGTGCGGTCGTCCAGCTGGCCGACCCCGGCCAGCGCGCGGCGCAGGCCGGCCGGGTTCAGGAACGGCAGCACCCCCTCGATCACCAGCAGCAACGCCAGCGCGTCGCCGAGTCGCTCCCACATGCCTCCCCCCTGGGGCGCGCCGGTCCCGGTGTGCCGGGCTCAGCGCCCCTCGCGCTGGCGGAAGTAGCGGAAGAAGTCCGAGTCGGGCTCGAGCACCAGCACGTCGTCACGCGAGCTGAACACGCTGGTGTAGGCGTTCAGGCTGCGGTACAGCGAGTAGAACTCCTGGTCGCGGCCGAAGGCGTTGGCGTAGATCTCGGCGGCGCGGGCGTCGCCCTCGCCGCGGGTGCGCTCGGAGTCGCGGTACGCCTCGGCGACGATCACCGTGCGCTGGCGGTCGGCGTCGGCGCGGATCCGCTCCGCCGCCTCCGCGCCGCGCGAGCGGAAGTCGCGGGCGACGCGCTCGCGCTCGGCCTTCATGCGCCGGAACACCGAGTTGCTGACGTCGGGCGGCAGGTCGACGCGCTTGATCCGCACGTCGACGATCTCGATGCCGATCTCGTTGGCCAGCGGGTTCGCCGCCTCGGTCAGGATCGCCATGATCTGCGTGCGGTCACCGGAGACGGTGTCCTTCAGCGTGCGCTTGCCGAACTCGCCGCGCAGCCCGTCCTTGATGATCTGGTCGAGGCGCAGGTTGGCCTGCAGCACGTCGCCGCGCACCGCGGTGTAGTAGCGCGCCACGTCCTTGATCCGCCACTTGACGAACGAGTCGACGATGACGTTCTTCTTCTCGCTGGTCAGGAAGCGCTCGGGCTCGGCGTCGAGGCCCTGCACGCGGCCGTCGAACTTGCGCACGTTGTTGATGAACGGGATCTTGAAGTGCAGCCCGGGGGTGTAGTCCGAGCGCACGATCTCGCCGAGGCGGAACAGCACCGCGCGTTCCCACTCGCGCACGGTGAACACCGAGAACGAGGCGACGAACGCGGCGAACAGCAGCACCGCGACGGAGAGCAGCCTGGCCTGTCCCATCAGCGTATCTCCCGTGTGCGTGCGGCGTCGCGCTCGTTCAGCGTGCGCTTGTCCAGCTGGTTCTGGCGGTCCTGCGCCGCCGGGCTGAGGTCATCCGGCAGCGGCACACCGCCCTCGCTGCCGCGGCCGAGCAGCCGGTCGAGCGGCAGCAGCATCAGGTTGTTGCCCTGCTCGACGTCGAGCATGACCTTGGTAGTGCGGCTCAGCACCGACTGCATCGCGTCGATGTAGAGGCGTTCGCGGGTCACCTCGGGGGCCTTCTGGTACTCGACCAGGACCTGCTCGAAGCGGCTCGCCTCACCCTCGGCCTGGGCGATCACCTGGTCCTTGTAGGCGACCGACTCCTCGAGGATGCGCGCCGCTTCACCGCGCGCCTTGGGGATCACCTCGTTGGCGTACGCCTCGGCCTCGTTCTTCAGCCGCTGCTCGTCCTCGCGCGCCTTGATCGCGTCCTCGAACGATGCCTGCACCTCCTCGGGCGGCTGCACGTCGCGCAGGTTGACGTTGGTGACGATGATCCCGGTCTGGTACAGGTCGAGCGTGGCCTGGATCAGGTCCTTGGTCAGCGCCACCACCTCGCTGCGGCCCTCGGTCAGCACGAAGTCCATCTTGCTCTTGCCGGTGACCTCGCGGATCGCGCTCTCGCCGACCGAGCTGAGCGTCTCGATCGGGTCCTTGACGTTGAACAGGAAGTCGCGCGCGTCGCTGACCTGGTACTGCACCGCCAGCTGCAGGTCGACGATGTTCTCGTCCTCGGTCAGCATCAGCGACTCGCGCAGCACCGAGCCGGCGCGGCCGGAGCGGCCCCCGGAGCGGTAGCCGAGCTCGACGAAACGGCGGGCCTCGACGTCGACGATCTCGACCTCGTCGACGAAGCGCGGGCGCCAGTGCGGGCCCGGCTGGGTGGTCGCGTTGTACTTGCCGAAGCGCAGCACCACGCCGCGCTTGCCCTCGTCGATGATGTAGATGCCGGACAGCGCCCAGGCCACCGCGAGGATCAGGATGACGAAGTTCAGGCCCAGGCCGCTGAAGCGGCGCGGCACGCGCGGTACACCGCCGCCGCTGCCCCCGCTGTCGCCGCTGCCGCTGCCGTTGCCGCGCCCCGGCTTGCTGCCGAACAGGCCGCCGAGCTTCTTCTGCAGGTTCTCGACGATCTCGTCGAGGTCGGGCGGCCCCTTGTCGTCACCGCCACCGCGCCACGGGTCGCGCTCCTTGTCTCCGCCAGGTTCGTTCCAGGCCATTGAAATCTCCGTGCTTGCGCGCGCCGCCGTGATCAGGCCGGCCATTGTAGAAGGGGGGTACAGCCGCCTGCAAGGCGGGCGGCTCAGTCGATCACCAGTCCCTCGAGGTTCTCCTGGCGGGCCAGCCGCGCGAACCGCGCGGCCGGCATCTCCACCTCGATCAGCCAGTCGCCGCTGTCGGTCACCTGCTCGTCGAGCACCCGGCCGCTGTCGAACAGCCGCGCGCGGACGCGCCCGGCCGAGGGCGGCAGCTGCAAGCGGTGACGGGTCAGGCTGCGCCCGAGGAAGCCGTCGACCGCCTCGAGCAGCTGCGGCATGCCGTCACCGGTGGCCGCCGAGCACCAGACCCGGGCGGCCTGCCCGTCGGCGTCGAGGTCGACCCGCGGCGCGGGATCCGCCAGCCGGTCGGCCTTGTTGTAGACCTTGATCTGCGGCACGCATTCCGCGCCGATCT
>DATCZX010000153.1:0-2354 GCA_036525695.1 Gammaproteobacteria bacterium
CGATCTCCGGTTGCGCCATCGGCGGAACCCTCCGTTGTGGGTCGGGCTTCAGCCCGACGAGCCATGTTCCCGTAGGTCGGACCTGGCTGCGACCGACCGTCTTCCTGTAGGTCGGACTTCAGTCCGACATGTCGGGCTGAAGCCCGACCTACACCAATCTGTATTTGAGTGCAGCGACCTGGCCCCGCTCAGAAGCGGATCGGCTCCTGGTAGCGGCCGTAGACGTCGACCAGCGCCTGGGTGATCTCGCCGACGGTGGCGTAGGCCTTCACCGCGGCGACGATCGCCGGCATCACGTTGCGCTCGGCCCTGGCGTCGGCGCGCACCGCGTCGAGCGCGCCGGCCACCGCCGCGGCGTCGCGCCCGGCCTTGACCCGCGCGGTCGCCTCGACCTGCGCGCGCGCGCCGGCCTCGTCGTACGGGTGGAACGCGACCTCGTGCTCCTCCTCGTCGATGCGGTAGCAGTTGACGCCGACCTTGCGGAACTCGCCCGACTCGATCCTGCGCTGCATCTCGTAGGCCTGGCGCGACACGCGCGCCTGGGCGATGCCCTGCTCGACCTGCGCGACGATGCCGCCCTCGGCGTCGACCTCGGCGATGATCCGCTCCATCTCCGCGCGCATCTGGTTGGTCAGCGTCTCGACGTAGTACGACCCGGCCAGCGGGTCGACGGTGTCGCACAGCCCCATCTCCTCGATCAGCAGCTGCATCGTGCGCAGCGAGATCCGCGCCGAGTACTCGGTCGGGATGGTGTAGGCCTCGTCGTAGGAGCAGAGCGCCATGGTCTGCGTGCCGGAGAGCGCCGAGATCAGCGCGTAGTAGGCGCCGCGCACGATGTTGACCTCGGGCTGCTCGAGCGTCAGCCCGCCGCCGCCGCCGCCGGCGATCATCCGCAGCCACATCGAGCCCGGCCGGGTCGCGCCGTACTGCTCCTGCATGATCTTGGCCCACAGCCCGCGCCCGGCGCGGAACTTGGCCACCTGCTCGAACAGGTTGCCGAACAGGTTGAAGTTGTAGGAGAGCCGGCCGGCGAACTCGTCGACCGCGAGCCCGCGCGCGATCACCTCGTCGGCGTAGGCGCGGGCGATGCAGAAGGCGTAGGCCATCTCCTGCGTCGGCGTCGCCCCGGACTCGCGGATGTGGTAGCCGCAGACGCTGACCGGGCTGTATTTCGGGGCGAATTTCGCGCAGTACTCGATGGTGTCGCCGACCAGCCTGACCGACGGCCGCACCGGGAACACCCAGGTGCCGCGGCCGATGAACTCCTTGAGGATGTCGTTCTGCGCGGTGCCGCGCAGCCTGGCCAGGTCGTAGCCGCGCTTCTCGGCCATCGCCAGGTACATCGCGATGGCGATCGCCGCCGAGCCGTTGATGGTCAGCGACACGGTGATCTGCTCGAGGTCGATGCCGTCGAACGCGATCTCGAAGTCGCGCAGCGTGTCGACCGCCATGCCGACGCGGCCGACCTCGCCCTCGGCCAGCGGGTCGGACGAGTCGAGGCCGATCTGCGTGGGCAGGTCGAAGGCCACGTTGAGCCCGGTCTGGCCGTTGGCGATCAGGTACTTGAAGCGCGCGTTGGTGTCGGCCGGGTTGCCGAAGCCGGCGTACTGGCGCATCGTCCACGGCCGCTTGCGGTACATCTGCGGGTGGATGCCGCGGGTGAACGGGTACTCGCCGGGATTGCCGAGCATCCCGAGGCCGCCGCTGGCGGCGACGTCGTCGGGGCCGTAGACCGGCTGGACCGGGATCCCCGACTCGTTGATCACCGGGCGCAGGTCGCCGGGCTTGTTCGCGCTCATGCCAGCTGCTCCCGGATGAAGTCGACGATCGCGGTCAGCGGCGTGCCGGTCGGGAAGATCCCGGCCAGGCCGAGCTCGCGCAGCGCCGCGTGGTCCTGCTTCGGCAGGTTGCCGCCGATGATCCACAGCTTGTCGGCCAGCCCCTCGGCCTCGAGCAGCGGCTTCAGCTTGCGGCAGAACGGCAGGTGCGAGCCGGCCAGGCTGGAGAGGCCGATCACGTCGACGTCCTCGTCGCGGGCGACGCGCACGATCGCCTCGGGGGTCTGCCGCAGCCCGGTGTAGATCACCTCGAAGCCGGCGTCGGCGAGCGCCCGCACGACCACCTTGGCGCCCTGGTCGTGGCCGTCGAGGCCGGGCTTCGCCACCAGCACGCGGACCTTGCGTTCGCCGTTCATCGGCACCTCGCACGGGGGTAAGCAACCTGCTGTGGGTCGGGCTTCGGCCCGACAGGGGCGTTCGATTTCTGTGGGTCGGGCTTCAGCCCGACGAGGGCCTTCGATTGACGCTGGCACCGCAGGCCGGTGTAGATCACCTCGAAGCCGGCGTCGGCGAGCG
>DATCZX010000154.1:0-2156 GCA_036525695.1 Gammaproteobacteria bacterium
GGCGGCGGCCTGCCGCGCATCGACGTGATCGGGCACCAGCGCCGCGTCGACTGGACCGAGCTGCTCGACCGCCTGCAGCGGGCGATGCAGGACCCGGCGCCGGTGGTACGCTGACCCGCCCCCACCGACACCGGAAAGGAACGGCATGGCCCTGCGCAAACCCCTCTCCCTGCTGCCGCTGCTGCTGCTCGGCGCCTGCGTGACGATCAACATCTACTTCCCCGCCGCCGCGGCGGAGAAGGCCGCCGACCGGATCATCGAGGAGGTCTGGGGCAAGGAGCCCGCGGCGACGCCGGCGGCCCCGGCCGGGGAGAAGCCCAGCGGTGCGCTGCCGGCCGCCGGCGACCTGCTGCTGGCCGGTCTCGACTGGCTGGTCCCGGCCGCGCAGGCGGCGGAGGCCGACCTCAACGTCGCGTCGCCGGCGATCGACCGGCTGACGGCGAGCATGCGCAGCCGCCACGGCCAGCTCGAGCCGTTCTACCGCGCCGGCGCGGTCGGGCTCGGCGCCGACGGCCTGCTCGCGGTGCGCGACGCCAACGCCGTCGGCCTGCGCGAGCGCAACCTGGTCAAGAAGCTGGTCGCGGACGAGAACGCCGACCGCAACGCGCTGTACCGCGAGATCGCCCGGGTCAACGGCCAGCCGGGGTGGGAGGGGCAGATCCGTGCCACCTTCGCGCGGCGCTGGAGCGACAACGCGGCCCCCGGCTGGTGGGTCCAGCAGGGGGGCGGCTGGGTGCAGAAGCGCTGACCCCGGCGCGCTCAGCTGCGCAGCAGGCGCTCCTTCTGCCGCTGCCAGTCACGGTCCTTCTCGGTGGCGCGCTTGTCGTGCAGCTTCTTGCCGCGCGCCAGCGCGATCTCGAGCTTGGCCCGGCCGCGCTTCCAGTACATCGCCGTAGGCACCAGCGTGTAACCGCGGCGCTCGACCGCGCCGATCAGCCGGTCGAGTTCCCGGCGCTGCAGCAGCAGCTTGCGCGTGCGCACCGGGTCCGGGTGGACATGGCTCGAGGCCGAGGTCAGCGGCGAGACGTGCGCCCCGAGCAGCCACAGCTCGCCGTTGCGGATCACCACGTAGCTCTCCTTGAGCTGCAGGCGACCGGCGCGCAGGCTCTTGACCTCCCAGCCTTCGAGGACCAGGCCGGCCTCGAACCGCTCCTCGATGAAGAAGTCGTGACGGGCCTTGGTGTTGAGGGCGATGGTGCTGCCACCGTCGCCGGCTGGGCGCTTTTTGGACATCGGCGCAGTATAGGCGAGGGCCGTTGCGCGCGACCACGCGCGCACGCGCCGCAGGCGCCGTGCCGGCCGTCGTGGCGCGAGGCACGGGCCCGGTGACGGGCCGCCCCGACAGCACCGAGACCTGGTCCGGCAACGCGCGCTTCGTCGCCGCCGCCGGGGGGGCGGCAATCGGGCTGGGCAGCCTGTGGCGGTTGCCGCTGCTGGCCGCCGATCACGGTGGCAGCGCGTTCCTCGCCGTCTACCTGCTGGCGCTGCTGCTGCTCGGCCTGCCGCTGCTGATCGCCGAGTGGTTGCCGGCCCGGCGCACCCGCTTGCCCCTGCTGCAGGCCTACCCGCTGCTGGTGCGCGAGGCGCAGGCAGCACCGGCGTGGCGGCTGCTGCCGTGGCTGGTGCTGGCGGCCTGCCTGCTGCTGCTCGGGCAGCTGGCGCTGGTCGGCGGCTGGAGCCTGGCCTACCTCGCCAGCAGCGCGTACGGGGCCGCGGGCGGCCCGGGCCCGGAGAGCCCGGCACGCGTGTTCGCCGCGCTGGCGCGCGCCCCGTTGCCGCTGCTGCTGTGGCCGGCGCTGTTCCTGGCCGTGCCGCTGCTGGTCAGCGCGCGCGGGCTGCGCCGCGGGCTCGAACCGGCGGCGCTGCTCGCGCTGCCGCTGGTCGCGCTCGGCCTGCTCTGGCTGCTGCTCGGCGTGGCCGGAGGCCACGGGCTGGCGGCGGGCCTCGGCCTGCTGCTCGGCTTCGATGCCGGGGCGCTCGGCTGGCGCGGCGTGCTCGCCGCGCTGGCCCAGGCCGCGCTGACGCTGCTGCTGGCGGTGGGCGCGATGCACGCCTACGCCGCGCGGCTGCAGCCCGGCGCCGCGCTGCCGCGGCTCGCGCTCGGCGTGCTGCTGCTCGACAGCGGCCTCGCGCTGCTCGCCGCGGCCGCGCTGCTC
>DATCZX010000155.1:0-7912 GCA_036525695.1 Gammaproteobacteria bacterium
CACGTGTGGGCCCAGCGCTACGACAAGCAGCTGGTCGACCTGTTCGCGGTGCAGGACGAGGTGACCCAGCACATCGTCACGGCCCTGGCGCTGCAGTTGACCGACCAGGAGCAACGCGCGCTGGCAGAGGTGACTCACGGCAACATGGAGGCCTACGAACTTGTGCTCAGGGGCCTCGAGCAGTTCAACATCCAGACCGCAGAGGCCAACCGCCGGGCCCAGTCACTCTACCGCCAGGCGATCGAGACCGACCCCTCCTACGGGCGAGCCTACGGGGCCCTGGCTATCTCGCTGTCGCGCGGTTCCAACCGCGGGTGGGAGGAGAACCCGGAAATCGTCCGGGACCGGGCGCTGGAGCTGGCCAACCGGGCCGTCAAGCTGAGCCCCGAGTTGCCGCAAGTGCACTGGGCCCTGGGTTTCGTGCACCTGTTCCGCGGCGAACCGGACGCGGCCGCCGCAGCCATCGAGCGGGCGGTCACCGTCGCACCGAGCTACGCGGACGGCTACGGCCTGCTGGCCTTGGTCGAAAATCGCCGTGGCAACGGTGAGAAGGCGCTGCCCCTGGTCCGCAAGGCGATGGCGCTCAACCCCTACTACACGTGGGATTACCTGTACAACCTCGGCTTCGCGTACTACCAGACGGGTGCCTATGCGGAGGCAGCCGATGCCCTGGAGAGAGCCCTTGCGCGCAACGAGAATGCCGGGCCACCCAGGGTGATCCTCGCCGCCACCTACGCCGCCCTGGGCCGGCTCGACGACGCGAGCTGGGAGGTCAACCAACTGTCGATGCAATACGACTATGTCTCGCTCTCCACTCTGGCCAGCGGCAATGAGCGCCCGGAATTCATCTTCGAGCCAGAACGGATGCAACGACTCCTCGGCCACCTGCGCGAGGCCGGCGTGCCCGAGTGAGGCGCGGCTGGATTGCCCGGAGCACCAGGCGCGCAGTTGACCGAATTCTGTTGGGTGCGTGGACTTCTGAGCGAATGGTGCAAACACTATAGCGAGGGCGAACGACGACCAAGGTCCCTCACGACCATGGGGTACTCGACCGGTGGAACAGCAAGGAACTGGGCACCGGGCTCCGAGGTCATTCGGGGTCTGGCTGAAAACATGGCGATGCACAGCCCGAGATGCTTGGACCGGATAGGGAGGAGGCAGTGACACGCAAGCTCGTCGCGATCATGGCGCTAGACGTCGTCGGCTACAGCCGGCGGATGAGCGAGGACGAGGCGGGCACGCTCGCCCAACTTAGCGCCGTGCTGGCCAAGGTTGTCGAACCCGCGGTCGCCAAGCACCAAGGGCGCATCGTCAAGACCATGGGCGACGGCGTGCTGGCCGAGTTCGCCAGCGCGGTCGAGGCGGTCGACGCGGCGGTCGGGATCCAGCGGGCCATGGCCGAGCACACCACGGCAGCGGCCACGTTGCAGCCGCTGACCTTACGCATCGGCATCAACCTCGGCGACGTGATCACCCAGGACGACGACCTGTTCGGCCACGGCGTCAACGTCGCGGCGCGACTCGAGACGATGGCCGAACCGGGCGGCATCTGCGTCTCGTCGGGCATCGAGGAACAGGTCCGCCATCGGCTCGAAGTCGAGTTGGACGACCTCGGCCCACACGAACTGAAGAACATCCCGTTCCCGGTGCGGGTGTTCCGGGTGCGAACCGCGGCAGGAGCCAAGCCGGAGACCGCCGCGCCGGAGACGACAACCGTTACGCAGCGGCGCCGCTGGCCCCTGGCGCTGGCCGGGCTGGTGCTGGCGCTGGCGGTCGCTGCCTGGCTGGGCTGGCCGACGACCGAGCCGGCCGTCCCCACGCCGGCGGCCTTGCCCCCAGCCACCCCCGCCGCCGCACCGGCGGCGCCCGCCGTGGCGGGGAACCCGTCGATCCTGGTGCTGCCGTTCGACGACCTCAGCGAGGAGCGGAACCAGGGCTACTTCGTCGACGGCATCACCGAGGACATCATCACCGACCTGTCGCACTTCTCCGGGCTGAAGGTGCTGGCGCGCAACACCTCGTTCCGCTTCAAGGACCAGGCGGTCGACCCGCAGCAGGTCGGGCGCGAGCTCGAGGTGACCCACCTGCTCGAGGGCAGCGTGCGCCGTGCCGGCGACAAGCTGCGCATCAACGCGCAGCTGATCGAGACCGCCAACGGCTCCCACGTGTGGGCCCAGCGCTACGACAAGCAGCTGGTCGACCTGTTCGCGGTGCAGGACGAGGTGACCCAGCACATCGTCACGGCCCTGGCGCTGCAGCTGACCGAGCAGGAGCAGCGCGTGCTCGAAGAGGCGACCCGCGGCAACATCGAGGCCTACGATCTGCTGCTGCAGGGCCTGCGCGTCTACAATTTCCAGACGGCCGAGAGCAACCGCGAGGCGATGACCTTTTACCGCCGGGCGATCGACACCGATCCGACCTACGGGCGCGGCTACGGTGCCCTGGCGATCGCCCTGTCACGCGAAGCGCAACGTGGCTGGGCGGATGACCCGACCGACGCCTGGGACCGCGCACTCGAACTGGCGAACCGGGCCGTCAGCCTGAGCCCCGATCTGCCGCAGGTGCACTGGGCCAAGGGATACGTGCACATGCAGCGCGGCGAGCAGGCGGAAGCGGCCCGCGCGGTCGAGCGGGCGATCACCGTCGCGCCGAACTACGCCGACGGCTACGGATTGTTGGGCCTGGTCGAGAACCGCCTCGGCCACGGCGACAAGGCCCTGCGGCTGATCCGCAAGGGGATGGCCCTCAACCCCTACTACTCCTGGGATTACCTGTACAACCTCGGCTTCGCCCACTACCTGCTGGGCGAGTACGCGGAGGCGGCCGACGCGCTGGAGAGGACGCTGGCCCGCAACGAGAACGCCACGCCCGCGCGGATCATCCTCGCCGCCGTTTACAGCGCCCAGGGCCGGCGCGACGACGCCGAGTGGGAGGTCGACCAACTCACGATGCTGCAAGACAACATCAGCATCGCGGAGATTGCCACTTACGGGGCCAGTCTAAGTTTCGAGGACCCGGCGCAGGTCGAGCGGTTCCTAGGCCACCTGCGCGAGGCCGGCGTGCCCGAGTAAGGCGCAACGGGATGGCTGCTGGTCCAGGAGCCGACATGACCGGGCGCACCGACACCGGCCCGCTGTTCGCGCAGCTCGCCTCCGCGGCCGCGCCCGCCGTGGTCGACGCGATCGCCGCGCTGGTCCGCGACGGCAGCGACCGCGAGCTCTGCCGGGTCAATGCACTGGCCTTCGCCACGGCGCGCGACCTGCCCCAGGACGCGGTCATCGCGGGCTTCCTGCACGCAGCGCGGCTGGGCCTGTTCGAGATGACCTGGGGCCTGCTCTGCCCCGGCTGCGGGGGCGTGCTGAACAGCGGGTCGACGCTGCGCACCGTCGACCGCGCGCGCTACAGCTGCGCGCTGTGCGCCGGCCACTACGAGCCGACGCTCGACGAGATGGTCGAGGTGACCTTCACGGTGGCCCCCGCCGTCCGCGGGATCGAGGCCCACGCCCCGGATACGCTGCCGCTGCCCCGCTACCTGCGCCAGGTCCTGTGGGGCTCGGGCATGGACCTGCCCGACGAGGCCGGTATCGCGCGGGTGCTCGACGAGATCGTGCTGACCGCCGCGGAGCTCCCGGCCGGCGCTCAGGGCGTGCTCGAGCTGGCGCTGCCGGCCGAATTCGTCATCCTGTTCGACCCGGTGAGCCATGCCGCGCAGTTCATCGACGTGCAGGGCGCACCGACCGCGGAGACGCGCGAGGTGGTCTTCGTGCTCGAGCAGGGGGAAGCGCTGAACCCCACGCTGCAGCTGCCGCCTGGCCCGCTACGCGTGCGGGTCGACAACCGCACCGCGACGCGCACGCTGCCGAGCGCCTGGGTCGCCGGCGATCTGCTGCACGAGGTCCTCGGCCGGCGGCGGCCGTTCCTGACCGCGAAGCGGCTGCTCAGCAACCAGACCTTCCGCGACCTCTACCGCAACGACACCCTCGACATCGACCAACGGCTGAAGATCACCAGCCTGACCTTCCTGTTCACCGACCTGAAGGGCTCGACCGAGCTCTACGAGCGGGTCGGCGACCTGGTTGCCTACGACGTCGTGCGCGCGCACTTCCGCATCCTGCAGGAGATCATCGCCAGCGAGTCCGGCGCGATCGTCAAGACCATCGGCGACGCGGTGATGGCGACCTTCCCGACCCCGGGGCAGGGGCTCGCCGCCGCGCTGCGCATGCGCGACGCGCTGCAGGAGCTCGACCGCGACATGCTGCTGAAGATCGGCCTGCACGAGGGCCCCTGCCTCGCGGTGGTGCTGAACGACCAGCAGGACTACTTCGGGCAGACCGTCAACATCGCCGCGCGGGTGCAGCAGCTGGCCGCGTCGCGCGCGATCTTCGTCACCGAGCCGGTGTTGAGCGACGCCACGGCCACGGCCCTGCTGCAGGCCAGCGGCATCGCACCGGAGGCCCGCGAGCAGGCGCTGCGCGGCGTCCGCCACGCGGTGCGGGTCTACGAGATCCCGTGATCGGGGTACGCCCGAGGCCGGCGGCGTACACGCCGTTGCAATTATCTAGACGACCGGTCTAATATACCGCGCCATGCCGTCAGCCACCCCCCCGTCACGTCGCCCCGGCCGGCCACCCGGCGGCGACGACGCGCGCCGCGCCACGCGCGAGCGGCTGGTCCGCTGCGGCATCGAGATCCTGACCGAGCAGGGCTTCGCCAGCACCGGCATCGACGCGGTGCTGAAGCGGGTCGGGGTGCCGAAGGGCTCGTTCTACCACTACTTCACCAGCAAGGAAGCGTTCGGGCGCGCGGTCATCGACGGCTACGCCGCCTACTTCGCGCGCAAGCTCGACCGCTGGCTGCTCGACCCGAGCCGGCCGCCGCTGCAGCGCCTGCGCGACTTCGTCGCCGACGGCAAGCGCGGCATCGAGCGCTTCGGCTTCCGCCGCGGCTGCCTGATCGGCAACCTCGGCCAGGAGCTCGGCGGGACCCACGACGGCTTCCGCGAACCGCTCGAGGCGGTGTTCCGCGACTGGCAGGGCCGGGTCGAGGTCTGCCTGCGCGCGGCCGTCGCCAGCGGCGACCTCGCCGCCGACGCCGACTGCGCGCGCCTCGCCGAGATCTTCTGGATCGGCTGGGAGGGCGCGATCCTGCGCGCCAAGCTGGTCCGTGATCTAACTCCGATCGACCTGTTCGTCGACCACTTCTTCGCCGGGCTGCCCCGGTGACTCCATCCAGCAACAAGGACACGAATCCATGCACGCGATCCTGATCAACAAGGACGACAACGGCTACCGCGCCGAGCTGACCGACGTCGACGAGGGCCGGCTGCCCGCCGGCGACGTCACCGTCGCGGTCGACTACTCGACGCTGAACTACAAGGACAGCCTGGCGATCACCGGCAGCTCGCCGGTGGTGCGCAACTTCCCGATGGTCCCGGGCATCGACCTCGCCGGCACCGTCGAGGCGAGTTCGCACGCCGCGTTCAAGCCCGGCGACAAGGTGCTGCTGAACGGCTGGGGCGTCGGCGAGGTGCACTGGGGCGGACTGGCGCAGAAGGCACGGCTGAACGGGGACTGGCTGATCCCCCTGCCGGCCACGTTCACGCCGAAACAGGCGATGGCGATCGGCACCGCCGGCTACACCGCGATGCTCTGCGTGCTCGGCCTCGAGCGCCACGGGGTGACCCCGGACAAGGGCGAGATCCTGGTCACCGGCGCGGCCGGCGGGGTCGGCAGCGTGGCGATCTCGATCCTGGCCAAGCTCGGCTACGCGGTGATCGCCTCGACCGGGCGCCCCGAGCAGGCCGACTACCTGAAGGGGCTCGGCGCCGCCGGCACCATCGACCGCAAGGAACTCGGCGAGAAGGGCCGCCCGCTGGGCAAGGAGCGCTGGGCCGGGGCCGTCGACACCGTCGGCAGCCACACGCTGGCGAACGCCTGCGCGACGACGATGTACGGCGGCACCGTCGCCGCCTGCGGCCTGGCCGGCGGCTTCGACCTGCCGGCGACGGTGATGCCGTTCATCCTGCGCGGGGTGACGCTGGCCGGCATCGACAGCGTCTACCGGCCGCGCGCCGACCGCATCGAGGCGTGGGAGCGGCTGGCGACCGACCTCGACTTCGCCCACATCGAGGCGATCATGCGCGAGATCCCGCTGTCCGACGCGATCGCCACGGCCGCCGAGCAGATGGCCGGCAAGGTGCGCGGGCGGGTGGTGGTCGACGTCAACCGCTGAGGCCGGCGCGGGTGGCGTCGCCGCGCCACCCGCCAGCCCCGGGCTAGCGCGCCGCCACCGGCGCCAGCGCCTCGATCCAGGCGTAGCCCAGGCGCCCGGGGCGCACCTGCAGCCGCCACGTCTCGCCCTGGCGCGCCCGGCCGTGCACGGCGCGGGTCACGGTGACGTCGATGCGCGCCCCGGGCCGGCGCCAGTCGGCGAACAGCAGGTGCGAGGACGGGTTCTTGCCGCTGACGTGGTAGCGACCGACCAGCGGTGCCTGGACCACCTGCGGGTCACCGCTGTCGAGCAGCTGGTTGCCGAGCAGCGCCCCCTCGAGCGCCAGCGCGGCCAGTGCCGGCAGGCCGAGCAGCACCAGCGCGGCCAGCTCGGTCGCGAAGGCTGCGCGGCCGCGCAAGGCCAGCACCGCCAGCACGTGCAGCCCCAGGTAGGCGAACAGGGCGGGCCGCCAGGCGTCGAGCAGCGGCGCGAAGGGCCCGTCGAGCAGCGGCTGCAGCACGGCCAGGCAGGCGGCGTAGCCGAGCCCGGCGAGCACCGCCAGCCCGGTGCAGGCGAACTTGAGCTGGCGGCTGCTCAGGCCGCCGAGACCCTGCATCGCGGTATGCCGCGTGCCCGGCGTGCCGCGCAGGGCCGCCAGCCCGTCCAGCGCGGCCTCGAGCGTGGCGAGGTCGAGCAGCTCGGCGAAGCCGTCGCGGGTCAGCGTCAGGGTGCCGCGGTGCAGTTCGACGCGATCGAAACCGAGCGCGAACAGCGCGTGCACGGCGTCGCGGTTCGCCTCCTCGGCGAACAGCGCCCGCACGTAGTCGTGCGCGCGCCCGGCTAGGTAGTAGGCGTCGTCGAACGCCGCGTCCCCGGTCTGCGCCTCGCGCGCCAGGCCCAGCGACTTGAACCACCGGTCGCTGCGCCCCTCGCGGGAGACGGCGAAGTCGCCGTGCAGGTCGCTGCGGGTGGCCAGCGTCGTGCGCGCCGGGCTGTTCTTGCTGCGCGGCACGGCGCGGTAGCGGAACGCGCGCCCCGACAGCGCGCCGTCGACGCGCAGGCCGCCGAGCAAGCGCTGCCTGACTTGCAGCCCGACCCTGGCGTACTCGGTGCGACGCCCCGCCTGTTCCGACGCGGCCTTCGCGCGCTCGGCGAGATGGCGCCGGTAGCCCGGCAGCCGGCGCACCAGCAGGATCAGCAGCACCGCGCCGGCGGCCGTCGCGATCAGCACGGCAAGGAGCAGCTGCCAGGCCGGCAGCGATTCCAGCAGCGCGTTCATCCGGGGTGGTGCACGGGCAGGTCCGCCATCGCGAACCGGCGCGGGGTCACGCCGCCGCCGGCCGGCAGCGCACGAACCAGTTCGAGGTCAGCCGCGCGACCGGCACGCCGTCCTGCCGGACCAGCTGATTGCGCAGCCGCACCAGACCCTCGCCGGGCCGGCGTTCGAGGCGCCGCGCCTCGGCGATCTCGGTGTGCGAGGTGAGCAGGTCGCCGGCACGCACCGGTTGCAGCCAGCGGATGTCGTCCCAGCCGGGCGAGATCACCGTCGCGCAGTTCGGGAAGCCGTCCTTGCTCAGCCGCCGCCAGATCGAGAGGATCTGCAGCCCCGACGCGATCAGTCCGCCCCAGCCGAGCTCGCGCGCCGCCGCGTCATCGAGGTGGAACGGCTCCGGGTCGTAGACCCGGGCGAAGTCGAGCATCG
>DATCZX010000156.1:0-6238 GCA_036525695.1 Gammaproteobacteria bacterium
CCTGCTGTGGCAGCTGCGGATGAGCCCGATGAGCCCGACCGACGAGGCCATCGCGATGACCATCGTCGACGCGATCGACGACGACGGCTACCTGCACGCCGACCTCGAGGAGATCCGCGTCAGCCTCGGCAACGGCACGCCGATCGAGCTAGAGGAGGTCGAGGCGGTGCTGCACCGGGTGCAGAGCCTCGACCCGCCCGGCGTCGGCGCGCGCAACCCGGGCGAGTGCCTGGCGCTCCAGCTGCGCCAGCTCGACCCGACCACGCCGTGGCTGCACGCCGCGCTGCTGCTGGTCGAGGAGCACCTCGAGCTGCTCGCGCGCCAGGACCTCGACCGGCTGTCGAAGGCGCTCGGCCTCGGCGAGGAGCACCTGCGCCAGGTGGTCGCGCTGATCCGCTCGCTGCACCCGCGCCCGGGCATCCAGGTGCCGTCGCAGCCGCCCGAGTACGTGATCCCCGACGTCGTCGTGCGCAAGCTCAACGGCCAGTGGCGGGTCGACCTGAACCAGGAGATCGCGCCGCGGCTGCGGATCAACGCCCAGTACGCGCGGCTGGTGCGCCGCGCCGACAACAGCCGCGACAACCAGTGCCTGAAGAGCCACCTGCAGGAGGCGCGCTGGTTCCTGAAGAGCCTGCAGAGCCGCCACGAGACGCTGCTGAAGGTCGCGCGCTGCATCGTCGACCGCCAGCGCGAGTTCCTCGAGCACGGCGACGAGGCGATGCAGCCGCTGATCCTGCGCGACGTCGCCGAGGAGGTCGGCATGCACGAGTCGACCATCTCGCGGGTGACCACGCGCAAGTACATGCACACGCCGCGCGGCCTGTTCGAGTTCAAGTACTTCTTCTCCAGCCACGTCAGCACCAGCGACGGCGGCGCCGCCTCGGCCACGGCGATCCGCGCGCTGATCCGGCGGCTGATCGGCGAGGAGAACGTGGCCAAGCCGCTCAGCGACAGCAAGATCGCCCGGCTGCTCTCCGACCAGGGCATCCAGGTCGCCCGGCGCACCGTGGCCAAGTACCGCGAAGCGATGACGATCCCCCCCTCCAACGAACGCAAGCGCCTGATGTAACTCGCATCGGGCCATAACCAGGAGCCGACAATGCAGATCAACCTGACCGGTCACCACATCGACATCACCCCGCCCATGCGCGACTACGTGATGGGCAAGTTCGAGCGCCTCGAGCGCCACTTCGACCGCGTCACCAACGTCCACGTGATCCTCAGCGTGGAGAAGCTGCGGCAGAAGGCCGAGGCCGAACTGCACCTGAACGGGGCCCAGGTGTTCGCCAACCACACCGAGGAGGACATGTACGCGGCGATCGACGGCCTGGTCGACAAGCTCGACCGGCAGCTGAAGCGGCACAAGGAGAAGACCAACAGCCACCGTCCGAACGGCGCCGTGCGCCCGGCCGAGTAGGCCCGGCGTCACCCCGGAGGCAACCAGCAAGCGATGCACATCGTCGACATCATCGCGCCGGCACGGGTGGTCAAGAGCGCCCAGGTCGGCAGCAAGAAGCGGGCGCTGGAGCTGCTCAGCGAGCTCCTCGCCGGCAGCGACCCCGAGCTCGGCCAGTCCGAGGTGTTCAGCTGCCTGCTGGCACGCGAGAAGCTCGGCAGCACCGGTCTCGGGCACGGCGTGGCGCTGCCGCACGGCCGCCTGGCCGGCTGCCGGCGGCCCTGCGGCGCCCTGGTCACGCTGGCCGAGCCGATCGACTTCGACGCCATCGACGGGCAGCCGGTCGACCTGCTGTTCTCGATGGTGGTGCCGGAGGAGTCCACCGAGGAGCACCTGCAGCTGCTCTCCCAGCTGGCCGAGATGTTCAGCGACCCCGCCTTCTGCGCCCGGCTGCGCCAGGGGAGCCAGGACGACCTGCTGCTGCTGCTCACCGACTGGGGCTCGCACCAGGCGGGCCCATGAGCCAGCGCCCCACCGTCGGCGACCTGTTTGCCTCCTTCCGCCAGCGCCTGGCGCTGGAGTGGGTCGCCGGGCGGGCGGGCGGCGAGCGGGTGATCGAGCCGGCCGACCACCCGCAGGCGCGGGCGCTGCTGGTCGGTTACCTGAACCTGATCAACCCGAAGAAGATCCAGATCCTCGGCGACACCGAGATGCACTACCTGGCCTCGCTCGAGCCCGAGGCCTACCGGCAGACCCTCGAGCAGCTGTTCGGCGGTCCCACGCTGCTGGTGCTGGTCGCCGACGACCTGGCGCTGCCGCGCGCGCTGGCGCGCGAGGCCGAGGCCAGCGGCACCGCGCTGATGACCTCGGGGCTGGCCAGCCACGAGCTGCTCGACCGCCTGCGCTTCGACCTGCTCGACCTGCTGGCGACGCGGCTGACGCTGCACGGCGTGTTCATCGAGGTGCTCGGCGTCGGCGTGCTGCTGACCGGCGCCAGCGGCGTCGGCAAGAGCGAGCTGGCGCTCGACCTGATCGCCCGCGGCCACCGGCTGATCGCCGACGACGCCCCCGAGTTCACCCGCGTCGCCCCCGACCTGGTGCTCGGCGCGTGCCCGGAACCGCTCGGCGACTTCCTCGAGGTGCGCGGGCTCGGCATCCTCAACGTGCGCATGATGTACGGCGACAACGCGGTCAAGCGCGCCAAGTACCTGGGCATGATCGTGCAGCTGCTCGACCCGCCCACCAGCGGCCAGGCGGTCGAACGGTTCGACAGCGCCCACGGCGAGCGCAACATCCTCGGCGTCAAGGTGCCCGAGGTGCCGCTGTACGTCGACCCGGTGCGCAACCTCGCGGTGCTGGTCGAGGCCGCGGTGCGCAGCCACCTGCTGCGCAAGCGCGGCTACGACGGCGCCCGGGACCTCGCCCGGCGCCAGCAGGCGCTGCTCGAGCGCGACGAGGCGGCGCCGTGAAGCTGGTCATCGTCAGCGGGCTCTCCGGCTCCGGCAAGAGCTCGGCGCTGCGCATGCTCGAGGACCTCGGCTACTTCTGCACCGACAACCTGCCGCTGCAGCTGCTCGAGGCGTTCACCGCGCAGATGCTGCGCGGCAACGCGCCGCAACGGATCGCCGTCGGCATCGACGCGCGCAGCCGGGTCGACGACTCGGAGACCCTGCCGGAGCGGCTGCAGGCGCTGCGCCAGGCCGGCATCGACTGCGAGATCCTGTTCCTCGAGGCCGACGACGGCATCCTGCTGAACCGCTTCAGCGAGACCCGGCGCAAGCACCCGCTGACCCACGAGGGCCTGCCGCTGGCCGACGCCATCGCCCGCGAGCGGCTGCTGCTCGGGCCGATCGCCGC
Source organism: Gammaproteobacteria bacterium (assembly GCA_036525695.1). Lineage (GTDB taxonomy): Bacteria > Pseudomonadota > Gammaproteobacteria > QNFN01 > QNFN01 > DATCZX01. The sequence continues at coordinate 3,254 of DATCZX010000156.1, forward strand.
CAGCGCCGCGCTGCACGTCGACACCAGCCGGATCAACATCCACCAGCTGCGCGAGCTGGTGAAGCAGCGCGTCGTCGACCGCCCGAGCGGGCAGATGTCGCTGGTGTTCCAGTCGTTCGGCTACAAGCACGGCGTGTCGCGCGACGCCGACTTCGTGTTCGACGTGCGCTGCCTGCCGAACCCGTTCTGGGAGCCCGAGCTGCGCGAGCTCACCGGCCACGACGCCGCGGTGCGCGACTACCTGCTGCAGCGGCCGGCGGTGACCGAGATGGAGCAGCAGGTGACCGCCTTCCTCGAGCACTGGATCCCGCGCTTCGAGGCCGAGAACCGCAGCTACCTGACCGTGGCGATCGGCTGCACCGGCGGCCGCCACCGCTCGGTCCACCTGGTCGAGCGGCTGCGCGCCCACTTCGCCGCGCAGCGCCCCGGGGTCAGCGCGCGCCACCGGGAGCTGCCGTGATGGCGGTCGGCGTGCTGCTGGTGACCCACGGCGAACTCGGCGCGGAGCTGCTGCGGATCGCCAGCGCGATCATGGGCGAGCCGCCGCTGCCGTGCGCCGCGGTCAGCGTCGCCCAGGACCGCGACCCGGAGCAGGCGCACGCCGAGCTCGGCGCGCGGCTGGCCGGCCTGGAGCAGGGCGACGGCGTGCTGGTGCTGGTCGACCTGTTCGGCGCCACCCCGTGCAACGTCGTCCGCCTGCTGCCCGACGCCCACCCCTGCGCGCTGGTCACCGGCGCCAACCTGCCGATGCTGCTCAGGGTGTTCAACTACCCCGACCTCGACCTGCCCGGGCTGGTCGAGAAGGCGCTCGGCGGCGGCCGCGACGGGGTGCAACGCATATCCGACCTGGAGTTCTAGCGATGCCGGCGAGCAGAACGGTCACCATCGTCAACAAGCTCGGCCTGCACGCGCGCGCCGCGGCCAAGTTCGTCACCGCCGCCTCCGGCTTCGGCGCCGAGATCAAGCTGCGCCGCGGCACCCGCGAGGTCAACGGCAAGAGCATCATGGGGGTGATGATGCTGGCCGCGAGCAAGGGCACCGAGCTCGAGCTCGTCGCCGACGGGGACGACGCCGAGGCTGCGCTCGGGGCGCTCGAGCAGCTGATCGCCGAGCGCTTCGGGGAGCCCGAGTAGTGACCCGCCGATGAGCATGCTGCTGGTCGGCCTCGGGGTCTCGCGCGGCGTCGCCATCGGCCGCGCGCACCTGGTGCAGCGCGGCCAGCCCGACATCGTCGAGTACACCGTCGAGGCCGCGCACGTCGACGCCGAGGTGCGCCGCTTCCAGCACGCGCTGGCCGGCGCCCGGCGCCAGCTGCGCGCGATCCGCAAGGCGATCCCGGTGGCCACCGCGAAGGACATCGCGGCGTTCATCGACACCCACCTGCTGATGCTCGAGGACAGCATGCTGACCACCACCCCGGTGCAGCTGATCCGCGACACCCGCTGCAACGCCGAGTGGGCGCTGCGCCAGCAGCGCGACGCGGTGGCGCGGGTGTTCGACGAGATCGACGACCCCTACCTGCGCACCCGCGTCGACGACATCGACCACGTGGTCAACCGGATCCTGCGCATCCTGCTGGCCGAGGACGGCCAGCCGCCCGAGCTGCTCGAGGCGTCGCTGCGCGGCCAGGTGATCATCGCCGACGACCTGACCCCGGCCGACACCGTGCTGATGAAGAACCAGGGGGTCGCCGCGTTCGTCACCGAGTTCGGCGGGCCGATGTCGCACACCGCGATCCTCGCCCGCAGCCTGCAGATCCCCGCGGTGGTCGGCGCCCACAGCGCGCGCTTCGCGCTGCGCCACGGCGAGCCGCTGATCGTCGACGGCGAGCAGGGCGTGATCATCGCCGACCCCGATCGCGCCACGCTGCGCCACTACCGCGCGCGCCGCGCCGACGAGCGCCGCCGGGTCGGCGAGCTGGCCAAGCTGCGCCACGCCCCGGCGGTGACCCGCGACGGCCGCGCGATCTCGCTGCAGGCCAACATCGAGCTGCCCGACGACCTGCGCACGGTGCGCAAGGTCGGTGCCGGCGGCATCGGCCTGTACCGCACCGAGTTCCTCTACATGAACCGCGCCGAGCCGCCGGACGAGGAGGAGCAGCTGGCCGACTACCGGCGCGTGCTGCGCACGCTGCACGGCGAGCCGGTGTTCATCCGCACCCTCGACCTCGGCGCCGACAAGCAGGTCGAGGCCGGCGCCGTGCCGGTCGCCGCCAACCCCGCGCTCGGCCTGCGCGCGATCCGCCTGTGCCTGAAGGAGCCGGCGCTGTTCCGCCCGCAGTTGCGCGCGCTGCTGCGTGCCTCGGCCTTCGGCCCGCTGCGGATCATGTTCCCGATGCTCTCCAACACCCAGGAGCTGTTCCAGGTGCTGGCGCTGGTCGAGCAGGTCAAGCGGGAGCTGCGCGACGAGGGCAAGCGCTACGACCCGCTGGTGCCGCTCGGCGCGATCGTCGAGGTGCCCGCGGTGGCCATCGCCGCCCCGCTGTTCGCCCGCCACCTCGACTTCCTGTCGATCGGCACCAACGACCTGATCCAGTACACCCTCGCCATCGACCGCATCGACGACGAGGTCAACTACCTCTACGACCCGCTGCACCCGGCCGTGCTGCGACTGATCCAGATGACCCTGCAGGCCGGCGAGAAGGCCGGCATCCCGGTCGCCATGTGCGGCGAGATGGCCGGCGACCCGCGCCTGACCCGCCTGCTGCTCGGCCTCGGCCTGACCCAGTTCAGCATGCAGCCCTCCGCGCTGCTCGAGGTCAAGCGCATCGTCATGCAGAGCGACGTGGCTAAGCTGCGGCCGCTGGCGAGGCGGGTGCTGCGTGCGCACGACCACGAGGCCATCGCCAAGCTGGTGCAGCGGCTGAACGGCGCCGCCTGACCGCACCCGAGCGCCCACCCGGGCCCGGCGGTGCGGTCCCTGCGTCACCGCACCCTCTGTTTACGCCATTCTGATAGGGCGCGCCGTGCGCGCCATCCAACGGTG
>DATCZX010000157.1:0-3676 GCA_036525695.1 Gammaproteobacteria bacterium
GTGCACGTCCCGCTGAACCCGCAGGGGATGTTCATGGTGTACGGCAGCATCAACGGCCGCGCGGTCAACTTCCACGTCGACACCGGCGCGACCTCGGTCGCGCTGAGCTCGGCGCTGGCCGACCAGATCGGCCTCGATTACCGCAAGGGCCAGCAGGAGGGAGTGGCCACCGCCTCCGACGTGGTCAAGGCGTGGTTCGTCAACCTCGACGAGGTGCGCGTCGGCGAGATCACCCAGCGCAACGTGCGCGCCGGGGTGATCGAGGGCAACCTGCCGGTCTACCCGCTGCTCGGCATGACCTTCCTCGGCCAGCTGGAGATCACCAAGCGGCAGTCGTTGCTGGAGTTGCGCCAGCGCTGATCCATGGTGTGCCCCGTTGGGCACGCTGCGCTTTGCCCAACCTACGACTTGCGACCTCTGCTCCTGTCGGCCGGGCTTCAGCCCGACGCAACGGGATGTCGGACTGAAGTCCGACCTACATGCAGATCGGGCTGTTTCACTGGCGAGAGGCGCGTGGGGACAACGCCCCGGGGCAGGTCCGTCAGGCGGCGTCCTTGTTCCGCTCGATCATCGCGTAGGCCGAGTGGTTGTGGATCGACTCGAAGTTCTCCGACTCGACCACGTAGGCGCAGATGCGCTCGTCCTCGTTCAGCCGCGCGGCGACGTCGCGGACCATGTCCTCGACGAACTTCGGGTTGTCGTAGGCCTTCTCGGTGATGTACTTCTCGTCGGGGCGCTTCAGCAGCCCGTAGAGCTCGCACGACGCCTCGGCCTCGACCAGGTCGATCAGCTCCTCGATCCAGACGAAACCGCAGGTGCGCACCTGCACGGTGACGTGCGAGCGCTGGTTGTGCGCGCCGCGCTCGGAGATCTTCTTCGAGCACGGGCACAGGCTGGTGACCGGCACCACCACCTTGATCCAGGTCGAGATCACCCCGTTGCTGGCCTCGCCGATCAGCGTCACGTCGTAGTCGAGCAGGCTCTGCACCTTCGACACCGGCGCGGTCTTGTTGACGAAGTACGGGAAGCTCATCTCGATGTGCGCCGACTCGGCCTCGAGGCGCTTGCCCATCTCCAGCAGCATCTCCTCGAACGACTCGACGCTGATCTCCTTCTCGCGCCGGTTCAGCACCTCGACGAAGCGCGACATGTGCGTGCCCTTGAAGTTGTGCGGCAGGTTCACGTACATGTTGAAGTTGGCGATGGTGTGCTGCTCGCCGTCGCTGCGGTCCTTGACCCGCACCGGGTGCAGGATGTCCTTGATCCCGACCTTGTTGATCGCGATCTTGCGCGTGTCCCTGCTGCTCTGGACGTCGGCCATTGAGGCGACGGTGGCTGCGCTCTTGCTCATGCTCGGTTACCTTGAACGGTCCCGCCCGGGGCTCGGGCGGGAGTAGTTTAGCAAATCAGTCGGAATTTGGTCGATCGTCCTACGCCAGCGCGGCGCGCACCGCCCGCTCGATCGAGTCGGCATCGAGGCCGGCGGCGGCCAGCACCTCGGCCGGCGAACCGTGGGCGAAGAAGCGGTCGGGGATGGCGAGCTGCAGCAGCTGCACCGGGCTGCCCGTGGCGCGCAGGTGCTCCGACACCGCGCTGCCGGCGCCGCCGGCCAGCGCGTTCTCCTCCAGCGTCACCAGCAGCCGGTGGCCGGCGGCGAGGCGCTCGACCAGCGCGGCGTCCAGCGGCTTGACGAAGCGCATGTTGGCGACGCTGGCGTCGAGCCGCTCGCCGACCTCGAGCGCCTGCCCGAGCAGGCTGCCGAAGGCCAGCAGCGCGACCCCCTGGCCCTCGCGGCGCAGCTCGCCCTGGCCGACCGGCAGCGGCAGGTCGTCGCCGCTGACCGTCACCCCGGGGCCGGTCCCGCGCGGGTAGCGCACCGCGGCGGGGCCGTCGAGCTGCAGGCCGGTGCTGAGCATGCGCCGGCACTCCTCCTCGTCGCTCGGCGCCATCACCGTCAGGTTCGGGATGCAGCGCAGGTAGCTCAGGTCGAAGCTGCCGTCGTGGGTGGCGCCGTCGTTGCCGACGAAGCCGGCGCGGTCGATCGCGAACAGCACCGGCAGGTTCTGCAGCGCGACGTCGTGGATCAGCTGGTCGTAGGCGCGCTGCAGGAAGGTCGAGTAGATCGCCACCACCGGGCGCGCGCCCTCGCAGGCCATGCCGGCGGCCAGGGTCACCGCGTGCTGCTCGGCGATGCCGACGTCGAAGAAGCGGTCCGGGTAGCGCTCGGCGAACGCGGTCATCCCCGAGCCGGTGCACATCGCCGGGGTCACCGCGAGCAGCCGCGGCTCGCGCTCGGCGGCGGCGCAGAGCCAGTCGCCGAACACCTGCGAGTAGCTCGGCCCGCCCGGGGTCCCCTTGTGCAGCTTGCCACTGGCCGGGTCGTACTTGCCGACGCCGTGGTAGGTCAGCGGCTTGGCCTCGGCCGGCGGGTAGCCCTTGCCCTTCTGGGTGACGATGTGCAGGAACTGCGGCCCGCTGTGCTCGCGCAGGTTGCGCAGCGCGGCGACCAGCGTCGGCAGGTCGTGGCCGTCGATCGGGCCGATGTAGTTGAAGCCGAGCTCCTCGAACAGCGTGCCGGGCATCACCATGCCCTTCAGGTGCTCCTCGGCGCGCCGCGCCAGCTCCTGGAACGGCGGCAGGTGGCTCAGCACCCGCTTGCTGCCCTCGCGCATGCCGGTGTAGACCGGCCCGGAGAGCAGCTTGGCGAGGTAGTTGGAGAGCCCGCCGACGTTCGGCGAGATCGACATGTCGTTGTCGTTCAGCACCACCAGCAGGTCGGCGTCGAGGTCGCCGCCGTGGTTCAGCGCCTCGAACGCCATGCCGGCGGTCAGCGCGCCGTCGCCGATGATCGCCGCGACCCGGTGCGGCTTGCCCTGGCGCTTGGAGGCGATGGCCATGCCCAGCGCGGCGCTGATCGAGGTGCTCGAGTGGCCGGCGCCGAAGGCGTCGTAGGGGCTCTCGGAGCGCTTCAGGAAGCCCGACAGGCCGCCGCCCTGGCGCAGCGTGTGCATAAGCTTGCGCCGCCCGGTCAGCACCTTGTGGCCGTAGGCCTGGTGGCCGACGTCCCACAGCAGGCGGTCGTCCGGGGTCTGGTAGACGTAGTGCAGCGCGACCGTCAGCTCGACCGTGCCGAGGCTCGAGGCCAGGTGGCCGCCGGTCTTGCCGACGCTGTCGACGAGGAACTCGCGCAGCTCCGCCGCCACCGCCGGGAGCTTGCTCTCCGGGAGGTCGCGCAGGTCGTGCGGGTCGTCGATCGCGCTGAGCAGCGGGAAGCGTGGATCGGAGGTCATCGCCGGGCCGTGCGGTCTTGGACCCGGAATGATGCGGGCTCGCGGCGGCCGGTGCAAGCCGTCGCCTCCCGTTGGATGGCAGGGATCACCGCCGCAGGTCTCCGTGGGCTGCGGCTCGGCCGCGCCCCGGGGCCGTCGCCGCGGTAACACGGCTTCCCGCGCGGGAGGCACCTCACTGTGGGAGCGCCGTCCCCGGCGCGATTCCTTCTTGCCGACGCCCGATCGCGGCGAGGACGCCGCTCCTACGGGGGAGGTCTCGTCTTCGTGCTGGCGCCGTCGCCGGCGCGATTCCTTCTTGCCGACGCCCGCTCGCGGCGAGGACGCCGCTCCTACGGGGGGAGGCCTCGTCTTCTTGGTGCCGCCGTCCCCGGCGCGATTCTTACTTT
>DATCZX010000158.1:0-3227 GCA_036525695.1 Gammaproteobacteria bacterium
GCCGCGCTGGCGGCAGCCGCCGCGCCGGGCTCCAGCAGCAGGATCAGCGTGCCCTCGGAGACCCGGTCGCCGACCGCGAGCCTGAGCTCGGCCACGCGCCCGGCCCGTGGCGAGGGGACCTCCATGCTGGCCTTGTCCGACTCGAGCGTCAGCAGCGACTGCTCCGCGGTGACCTGGTCGCCGGGCTTGACCAGCACCTCGATCACCTCGACGTCGCTGAAATCACCGATGTCGGGAACGCGGACCTCTTCGAGCTTCGTCATCGCCTGCACCTCCGCGTTCAGACCGTGACCGGGTTCGGCTTGTCGGCCGCGATGGCGTACCTGCCGAGCGCCTCGCTGACCTTGTCGAGGGGCACCGCGCCCTCGTCGGCCAGCGCGCTCAGCGCGGCCAGCACGACGTAGTGGCGGTCGACCTCGAAGAACCGGCGCAGCGCCTTGCGCGTGTCGGAGCGGCCGAAGCCGTCGGTGCCGAGCACCTTGTAGCTGCCGCGCACCCAGGGCCGGATCTGGTCGGCGTACAGCTTCATGTAGTCGGTCGACGCGACCACCGGCCCCGGGCGCCCGGCGAGGCACTGCGCGACGTACGGGACGCGCGCTTCCGCTGCGGGGTGCAGCAGGTTCCAGCGCTCGGCGTCGAGGCCGTCGCGGCGCAGCTCGTTGAAGCTGGTGACGCTCCAGACGTCGGCGGCGACGCCGAAGTCGAGCCGCAGCAGCTCGGCCGCGGCGAGCACCTCGCGCAGGATGGTGCCGGAGCCGAGCAGCTGCACCCGCGGCCCGCTGCCGGTCGACGGCTGCAGCAGGTACATGCCGCGGACGATCCCCTCCGCGCACCCCTCCGGCATCGCCGGGTGCACGTAGTTCTCGTTCATGCAGGTGACGTAGTAGAAGACGTTCTGCTGCTCCTTGAACATCCGCCGCATGCCGTCCTGCAGGATCACCGCGAGCTCGTGGCCGAAGCACGGGTCGTAGGCGACGCAGTTCGGGATCGTGCCGGCGAGCAGGTGGCTGTGGCCGTCCTGGTGCTGCAGCCCCTCGCCGTTGAGCGTGGTGCGCCCGGCGGTGCCGCCGATCAGGAAGCCGCGCGCCTGCATGTCGCCGGCGGCCCAGGCGAGGTCGCCGATGCGCTGGAAGCCGAACATCGAGTAGAAGACGTAGAACGGGATCATGTTGACGCCGTGGCAGCTGTAGGCGGTGGCCGCGGCCATCCACGACGACATCGCCCCGGCCTCGTTGATCCCCTCCTCGAGGATCTGCCCCGCCTTGTCCTCGCGGTAGTACATGATCTGGTCGCGGTCCTGCGGCTCGTACAGCTGGCCGACCGACGAGTAGATCCCGAGCTGGCGGAACATCCCCTCCATGCCGAAGGTGCGCGCCTCGTCGGGGACGATCGGCACGATGTACTTGCCGGTGTCCTTGTCGCGCAGCAGCGTGGTCAGCGCCCGCACGAAGCACATCGTGGTCGACATCTCGCGCTCGCCGCTGCCCTTCAGCAGCGCGTCGAAGACCTCGAGCGGCGGCACCTTCAGCGGGGCCGCCAGTTGCTTGCGCACCGGCAGCGGGCCACCCAGCGCGGCGCGCCGTTCGAGCATGTACCTGCGCTCGGGGCTGTCGTCGTCGAGGGCGATGTACTGCGCCTCGCGCACCTGGTCGTCGTCGAGCGGCAGCCGGAAGCGGTCGCGGAACGCCAGCAGCGCCTCGTCGCCGAGCTTCTTCTGCTGGTGGGTGATGTTCAGGCCCTCGCCCGCCGTGCCCATGCCGTAGCCCTTGACCGTCTTGGCCAGGATCACCGTCGGCTGGCCGCTGGTCTGCAGCGCCGCGGCGTAGGCGGCGTAGACCTTGTGCGGGTCGTGGCCGCCGCGGTTCAGGCGCCAGATGTCGTCGTCGGAGAGGTTGGCGACCATCGCCTTCAGCTCGGGGTACTTGCCGAAGAACTGCTCGCGGACGAAGGCGCCGTCCTTGGCCTTGTAGTTCTGGTACTCGCCGTCCACCGCCTCCATCATCCGGCGCTGCAGCAGGCCGTCCTTGTCCTTGGCGAACAGCGGGTCCCAGTAGCTGCCCCAGATCACCTTGATCACGTTCCAGCCGGCGCCGCGGAACACGTTCTCCAGTTCCTGGATGATCTTGCCGTTGCCGCGCACCGGGCCGTCGAGGCGCTGCAGGTTGCAGTTGACCACGAACACCAGGTTGTCGAGCTTCTCGCGCCCGGCCAGCGAGATCGCGCCGAGCGACTCCGGCTCGTCGGTCTCGCCGTCGCCGAGGAAGGCCCACACCTTGCGGCCGGTGCTGCTGGCCAGGCCGCGGTCGTGCACGTACTTCATGAAGCGCGCCTGGTAGATCGCCATGATCGGGCCGAGCCCCATTGACACCGTCGGGAACTGCCAGAAGTCCGGCATCAGCCACGGGTGCGGGTACGACGACAGGCCGCCGGCGACCTCCTGGCGGAACAGGTCGAGCTGCGCCGCGGACAGGCGCCCCTCGAGGAAGGCGCGGGCGTAGACGCCCGGCGCCGAGTGCCCCTGGATGAACACCAGGTCCCCGCCGTGCTCGAGGCTCGGCGCGTGGACGAAGTGGTTGAAGCCGACGTCGTAGAGCGTCGCCGCCGAGGCGAAGCTGGCGATGTGGCCGCCGAGCTCGGAGCTCTCGCGGTTGGCGCGCACCACCATCGCCAGCGCGTTCCAGCGGATGTAGGTGCGCAGCCGCCACTCGATCGCGCTGTCACCCGGGCTGCGCTGCTCGAGGTGTGACGGGATGGTGTTGACGTAGGCGGTGTTGTTCGAGAACGGCAGGTCGCCGCCGGAGCGGCGCGTGCGCTCGATCAGCTGCTCGAGCAGGTAGTGCGCGCGCTCGACGCCGGCGACCTCCATGACCGCGTCGAGGGCGTCGATCCACTCCTGGGTCTCCTGCAGGTCGGTATCCTGGTAATCGGCCATGCTTGCACCTCGGCTGGAACCTCGGGAGCCCTGTCCGGTCGCCTGCAAGCGACCGTACGGGGCGCGATCTACCGGTGTTGTATGCGGTGGTCATCTGCGAGCCTGGGCTGCCCGGCGCGCCCATCTAGCTTAGACGAGCGGGCCGACCGGGCCAGCCCGGCTTATGTCCGGGGACGCCATCTGCGACAATCCACCGCATGACGGCGCCGCCCCACCCCTACGCCGAACTGACGCCGGACGCGGTCCTCGACGCGGTCGAGAGCAGCGGCGTGCGCTGCTCCGGGCACCTGCTGGC